>JAYVXX010000157.1:0-3308 GCA_043784805.1 Minisyncoccota bacterium
TCTCGATGGCATGAAAGTGGAAGTTCTCTACGAGACGACGCTACTACATGTTCATCCAGATTTTCAGCGTGACACTATTGTGAAAGATGAAGTAATGGATGGTATACGCATTGTAACCATCATTAACAACGACACCAACAGGCGGGAAGTCTGGTACATGTATGTAGAAGACACAGCTTCATCTACCGAAGTGGCCTCTTCTACGCTGATTACTTCGACGAGTACTTACGAGGCATCTTCCTCAACAGAGATTATTACATCGTTACTTGCTACGACAACTGATGCGACTACCACAGTGCTTACGGCGAGCTCTACAACGGTAATCAAGCCAGTTATGCCTAAGAATACATGGCTGAAGTTCGAAGGGAAATCAGAAGGCATCACTTCTGCTGTGCTTTTAGAGGAAATCAAGAAGTTAGATGAACTGAAGTTAGATCCAGAGAAACAGGATAGATTACCAGACTTTACGCTGGATGTTATCAAAAATATTAAAGGCACATTTTTAAATGCCGTGGTTCTTCAGCTAGAGAAGAATGGTCAGGAAGAACTGTGGCTCTACAATGTTGAGAATGGCACTGAGGAGAAGATAGATATGGGAACATCGACCTCGCTTTCAGTAGACTCGCCTCTTGGTGTGAAGGGCGGGCATATTTTCTGGCTCTCAGGAGATGAGTCCCAGGTGATTGCCTATAACCTACAGACGAAAGTGATGCAGACAGGACAGTTGCCGCCATTTGACGCTTCCAAGGGTGAACGAGGAGAAGTTACATTTCCAGGCATTCCTTGGAAAGTGATCGTGAGCGTGAACGGCTTCTCATTCTATAGTGGAGAGACAGGAGAAGTCTTCTCAGATGATGACGGAAGTGTGGCTGAAGCCTTGAGACAGAAGCTTAAGTTGGACACTGTCCTTAACGCGGATCAGATAAGCAACCTGAATCTTCCTGTTGACGGTAAGGAAGGAGAAGGAAGGGGCAGTGGGAGTAGTGAGCTAGAAAAGAATAGTACCACTACAGCAGGTATAAAGAATGTACAATAAATGAAACAGATGCGTAGACTACGATGTACATCAATCATACAGTCACCTCTCAGGAAAATTCCTGTCATTTTCCTAATATTGTCTTTGTTGTTTTCTGGTTTTGATCCGACGGCGTTTCTGTACTCTATCTTAAGTGGCCAGGATACAACTACTACTCTATCTCCTCAAAGAGCCTATGCTTCCACTAATGCTGCACAGAAGCAGTATACGTTAGACATTGGTCCTGTGACTGGATCCTCCACAGCGAATTTCGTCTACGCTACTTTTTTCAACCCATCTGGCTCTGGAAGAACTGCATCAATCAAGCGTATTGTCATCCGTTCTGTCACAGCTTCTTCAACGGCGTCTAACTACGTCAACTTAACCTTACGTCGTATCACCTCCGCATCAGCCGGTACACAGATTACTGCAGTGAACTTCCCACAAAAGAATTCCACATCATCTAACTCAATCTCTGAGGTCAGGTATGGCGGAGTCACGGTCGCTTTTTCTGGAACAGTGGACTCGCGAATCTTAGGGCAGCCACTTTCTGGTGCTGTTGGGGCTGGGTATAGTACGGGTGATGTCAGTTTTGGAAGTAATGATGAGAAGTTAGTTATCCGACCAGGAGAAGGAGTGGCAGTGTACCAAGAAGCCGCCGGCAACGCTGCTTCAGTGGTGCGAGTCTTGATTGAATGGGACGAAACTACGAACGCTCCGACGTCCGTTGGAGAGTTTCTCTTTGCTTTTCCTCGGGTAGAAGTGGCGGCTACTGCTAACTATGTGTATAATTCTTTTTTTAATCCTGGCTCGAGCGGGAAGACTGCAATTGTTAAACGTATCTGGTTTGGTAGTGAGACCTGTGACGCGGCAGCGGTCTACACGAATAATATAGCTTTAGTTCGTACGAGTGCCGCATCTGCTGGAACTGCCGTATCTGCGGCGAACATACCCAAAAAGAATACCGGAAGTGCAGACAGTGTGATGGATTTTCGTCATACGAACGTGACTGTCACACAAGTCGGTGGAGTTGATGCGAGATTAGGACATGTGACCCCATGTGGAGCAGCAGGAGAGCCACATGGTTGGCAAAGAATTGATTTTAATGAAAATGATGAGAAGCTTATTTTGCAAGCTGGTGAAGGAATAGCGCTCATATCTGAAGCTGCAGGAAATGCGAATCATCTTGTGCGTATGATTGTGGAGTGGGAGGAAGTCACAACAGCTAATACCCCATCTTCCCAAGGTGAGTATCTGTGGGCATCTGGGAAAGTTGCATCGACGACTTCTATCAACGCTACGGAGTATACTTTTTTCAATCCTATTGGATCCGGCAAGACTGCGACGATTGATCGTCTGGTGATTCGGTCTGATGCCACGACCTCAGCTGCGTATACATCATTTCAGTTTAGAAGGTTGACATCTGCTTCTGGAGGAAACTTAATTAGTGCGAGCGATTTGCCCAAGAAGCATACTGGAACCTCAAACAGTATTATGGAAATGCGTTGGTGTGGTCTCTTATGTAATGCAACCGTGACTGCGATATACGTTGGAGGGGCTTCTGCAAAACTTTTCTCCGTATCAGGGGCGGGGGCGGTTGGGCAGACGATAGGTCAACGAGAAATAGTCTTCGGGGCGAACGAAAAGATAGTGCTTCAGCCGGGGGAGGGAATTGGTTTTTATAATGACTCTATTAACTCCAGTAACGCCGAGGCCGTCAAGATTGGTCTGGAGTGGAAAGAACAAGTCGCAGCACCTTCATCAAAAGGCCAGTATCTCATGGATATTGGACCAATCAATGGCAACGTCGCAACAACGTATAGCTATGTAACATTTTTGAATCCGGCGTCGTCAACCGCAACCGCGGTGATCAAGCGAATCAGTATTCGCGTTGACGCGGTAGCAGCAGCCGTCTATGTGCCAATGCAACTCCGGCGTATTAGTGTAGCCACTGGTGGGGTGCAGATAGCTACTGCTGACATGCCGAAAAAGCATACCGGTACGGCGGCAAGTTCAGTTATTATACGAACAACCGGTGTCGTGACAACCTTCTCGGGAGCTACGACATCTAAATTATTGGCACTACAGACTCCTGGAGCCGTAGCGTCGAGTATTGCAGGAAATACTGGGTACAAAGAAATCGTATTTAATGATAGTGAGCCACTTGTTCTTGCGCCAGGTGAAGGTATTGCTCTCTATCAGGATCCAACCGCAGGGAATGCTAACTTTAGGGTGCGAATGTTGGTCGAGTGGGCAGAACAGGTCTCCGTACCGACATCTCAAAACGAATACA
>JAYVXX010000158.1:0-3303 GCA_043784805.1 Minisyncoccota bacterium
CGCCAAATTCATCTAATACGATTCCGTCGAAGTAGAGTCCACGGAGTGCGTCAGCGTTGTCAGCACCGAAGACACGAATCTTTGCCCCATTAGGGAGAGTGACGGTCGTTTCAGATTCACTGATCTTGTGACCTGGAATCTGTCTGACTGCATCCTTGAGGTAGGTGAAAGCTGCTTGCTTTGCTTGTCCGAAATACGGTGCCAAGTAGGCATAGAAGGCATTCTTCTTCTGGGTCCGCATTGCACGAACCACCATGTCATTTACGACGCCAACGGTCTTTCCGAATCGGCGGTGAGCCACGATCAACGCAAAGCGCTGTGACCTGGCATGGAAGGGTATGAGCTGTTTTCTAGGGGTGTATTGGTGGGTGACTAGCTGTTCAGCCATCGGGCTTACTCAGGCAAGTCCATATCTGGTGATGCGTCTACGGTCATCACCTTGCCTGTTGAATCGACTGTTACTAGGTCCAGTGGGTTCTGTGGGATAGGTGACACGAAGTTGATGGTTGTTCCACCTACTGGGGTTTCTGTATTGGATGGAAGCAAGCGTGACCAAAGGGCATAGAACTCCTTCGGGTTGGTTGCTGCCCAATTGATAAGGGATGGAACACCACCGACAAGCTCGAAGGCTGAGTGGAGTGCAACAGACACGACTTCACGGTCTCGTTTACGGAAGACGTAATTAGCAGGGATTGGTGTGATCGATTTGCCTTTAGGCAGGTTGGTATTGATGTTCTCAATAACCGATTGGGCACGTAAGTAGTAGTCCAATCCTTCATCGACAGCGTCTTTGTCGATTACTTTGGGTGCTCTTGACGAAGTAGATTTCGCAAGCTTTCTGAGTTTTGGGTCTGTTGCCATATTTTCCTTAGCTCCTTGATTGCCTCGTTAAAGGTTCTTGGTTTGCTGTTGTTAGTGAATTTATTTATTGGTTCGGACTAACCCGTTAAATAAAACATCAACAACTTTGGAAATACTCTTATGGCTTCAGTCGGTGCTTCTCATGTAATGCAAGCGTTGAAAGATTTACGCTTGCCCGTTTACCTTGTCGATATGATCAAGATGAACACGCTTGAAAAGGAAATAGAGGCTGCACAGGCCCACGTAGCCCAGTTAAACAGCCAGATGGATGCTTGGGAGGATGCGAACCCACATGCTGTTCACCTGCTGCCTTGGTATGAGGCTCGCAAAGCATGGAAGAAAGCTGGAAGACCATCACCAGAGTGGTATGAGCTTCTGTGGATGCTTCAGAAGCCTGAAGTACCAATCAGGAAGATGGAAGTCTCCCAGTGTCTGATTCACAACGGTGCGTATTCGAAGCAGTACAACGCAAAGAAAAAAGCAGAGCGATTGGCAGCAAAAGCAGGTTAGTCCCGTATCCCTAGGGTTGTTGTTGTGCGGTTCTGCGGTGGTCCATTCAAGATGCGTGCAATCAGTGCCATTAGAGCTGGTGGGATCGCTGGCTGCTGTGGTTGTGATGCTTGCTGAACTGGTGGGACTGCTTGCTGGGTTGGGTCAAGTTGGTCTGCCATGCTAGTTTCTCACTCCACCGTATGCGTTTTGTGTTCCTGTTGATGGAAGGAGTCCTTTGCCAGCTAGACCCTGTGCAACGGCTCTAAACATATCCGCTCCAGGCAGATTCATTTGGCCTGGGTTGTTCTGTGCGTGTACCGCATTTAGAACATCCATAAGTTGTTCTGGCGTTAAGCTGTGTTGAGCTTGTCCGGTTGCTGGGTCAATAACCGTCAGTGGTATCAGCTTCTGCCCATTCACCTTTGGTAATAGCCCTGTTGGGATTAGTTTCGGTGTAGGTGCATCATCTGCAGGGTCCGATAATATGAGTCTGTCTGCCATTGGTATCCTTATCAATAAGTTTTGTGACTAACTTATTTACTGGATCATCGTGCAAAGGACAGGTATCTACTGTGTTAATCTCCAAGACAGCAGGATATAATTAAAATGAACAAAGGAGAGGTTTTATGTTGAAAAGATTAGTTGTAACGGGTTTGATGTCCGTCATAGCCTTCAGTGCTGCTGCACAACCCGTAGAAACGCACCTTCGCTGCAATGCTGTTCACGTGAAGATGAAGCCTGGTTCTAAAGACCCATACGATAATCTTGGAACAAAGCAATTCGTAGGTATTCCGCTAACCGTTGTTACAGAGGTCAAGAATGGTGAAACTGTTCTAGCGTCCGTAGTGTTCAACATTCCATCGCTCCCGCAGTTCGACCTTGGAACGGATTACTTCAAGCAACAGTTCAAGTACGTTGAAGCGACAAACAACGACGCTGGTGGGGTTTGAATGCTGACAATCACGATGGTGTTAACGGCAACACCTTCAAGCTGAACCTAGAGCGCAAGCTTGACGACAAAGCATACGTAGTGATGACCGTCAATAATCACACCTTCGATGATCAAATAACCGAAGCATTTTCGGGGCAGTGCGACAAAGTTCAGTAATCCCGCTTCTTCTGGCCGGCACGGCCTCATCAACCTGACGAATCTCTGGGAGTGAGTTGAATCCCGGCCACCGATCAGATAGGTCGCAACGTGACTTCCCTATCCAACGTTTTCCGAAAGTCCGTTTCGTCTGGAGGGGTCTGGTGCATCCCAGTGACCTCGACCATGGCTGAGGCTCGCAGTCATCAAACATCTCTGGGCCTCACTGGTGAGGCCGTGTCACTGAGCATCGTCTGACACCTTCAACGGGAACCATTCGTCTACTTTGTACAAAAGTAGATCAAGTGTATTTGAGCCTTTCCACACTGTTCCAGCACGTACAGGGCCTAGGCCCTATGAGGCTGAGAGGTGCTGAGTGAGGCTCAGAGAGCATGACCCACGAGGGTTGATAGTTACATCATCGACACGGTTCAGCACCTCTGGGTCACTCTGGGCCTCGTCAGGTCAGTCCAAAATCACACCCTATATAGGGTGTTCGAGTTATACACGGTTGTTATAACAGGACAGACGATGATGCTAATGTTAAAGGTCTTGAACAGGTTCGTGATTCTTGCTTTGCTCTTGGGTTTTTCGTGAAAATGTTCTCAATTTGCACTTATGAAAACGTCAGTAATAGGTTCATAACGGCAAATTGAGAACATTCCCTAGTTTCACCTGCTTTCAACCTGTGAAATGTCCTAGAATTCACGAAAATGTTCTCAATTTGCACTTATGAAAACGTCAGTAATAGGTTCATAACGGCAAATTGAGAACATTTTCTGCAGCCAAGTCCTCCAGCCTGCACAAGCCATCCTTCAACAGTCAACCTGATAGTCCATCCGTTTTAGTGAAAATGTTCTCAA
>JAYVXX010000159.1:0-10631 GCA_043784805.1 Minisyncoccota bacterium
TTTTGATTCCTTTGATACACTACGAGAAAAGTTTGAAGACTCTATAGCATCGGAAATGTTCGACTACAAATTCTAGGTATTTGTTTTGGGGTGGCTATAGTTAAGGCCATCGATACGTTCGGTGGCCTTTTCCTTTTTATAGAATCATTGTGTATACTTTAATGCCTACATCATCCAAAATTTGTAAGCAAGTTATTCCATATGTATTCCCTATTCATCAAGCAACCATACATGCTACACTTCCCTCTATGCTCGACCCTGACTTAAAAGAACACCTCATAGCTATTGAAAAAGAACTTGTACAGATACGAAGAAGCTCTGGAGGCTATGCTTCCAATTTGATGCGAGGAATATTATATGGTGCTGGCTACGTCCTTGGAGTGGCGCTCATCATCGTGATTATCGGCTGGGTATTGAATAAGATCGGAGTTATACCCCAAATCAGTAATCAAGTGAATGCCTTTCGTGCTGCACTAGATCGAATCGGCGGAGGCGTAAAATAAATTCTCAACACAGAAGTAATACTCCACAAAAACAAAAGGCCTTCATATGATTTAATCATATGAAGGCCTTTCACACTACTTTCCCATTAGTGGGCAACGACCGACGGCACACGCAGGGCTCCTATGCAGACGGTCTGCAGAACTTCCCCAGTTCTGCCGTCTAAGATGACAGTAGAGGTCTCACGAGATGTCGGTTCATGGCGTGGGACATACTCTTGACCGTTCCTATTGGCAAGCCTGACCATGCCGAGGCCTTGTATAAAGATCGCAGTAGGCAATTCAAAACCTCGCTGGCAGGTATCACACAGTACTTTCATACCCAATTCCTTATAGTTATACATTGAAGAACGCGGAAGATAACCTAAATACATAATACATTACTACTATACATATGTCAATAGTGCTGCTTTTTAGAGTAAAGATTTAATCTTAAAGAGGATCCTCAATACCCGACTACTCGTTACCGAGAGCTTTCTAGAAAGATATTGTGAGGCTAATTTCCTGTTGATTCTTGATTTTGTTGGATAGGGATACGTCTTCTGATACAGTGTGCCAAGTGGCAAACCTCTTTGATGAAGAAGGAGTAACTCTTGGATAAGTTCCCCAGCGTCATCCCCTACCATCGTCCCACCAAGCAGATGTCCCTTCTTATCCAGATACACCCTTAAGAAGCCATCCTGGGTACCGTCAGTAATCGCCCTGTCTTCATCTTCAAATGTCGTAGTGAGCACTTCATACCACAACCCATCTTTTTTCAAGTCTTCCTCACTCTTCCCAAAGGTCGCCACTTGTGGGTCGGTGAAGGTTACCCACGGCATCGATGTGGGCATTTTCTTCTTCCCTGGGGATACCATGTTATTGATCACTACCTTGGCGTGCTCTTCCGCGGCGTGGGTGAACATGAATGATCCAGCAACATCCCCAACTACCGAAATAGAAGGATTAGTGGTTTCTAAATATTCATTGACAACAAGTTTTGTCTTTGTGTCATCTACCTTGATACCGGCCTTTTCAATATCTAATCCTGTAATGTTTAGCACTCGCCCAATACCAACGAATATCGCGTCAGCTGGAAGTGTCTTCTCCTCGTCAACACCTTTTGATGTGTACCTAATCTCCCTATCGTTAACCGAAACAATCGAAGCATCGTTAATGATGGTGATACCTTCCATTACTAAGGTACCAGTAAGAAGCGCACTCGTCTCCCTGATTTCTCGCGGAAGAATTCGCTCCTGCGTGTTAAGTATAGTGACCTTACTACCTAATCTTCCGAAGGCTTGTCCAAGCTCACAGCCAATTGGTCCTCCACCTATGAATACGAAATGCTCCGGAAGGACATCAATACCAAATATAGTTTCATTGTTAAACATAGGCACACTAGCGTCATGCTTGATATCGAGACTGCGTGCGTGAGACCCAGTAGCAAGGACACACTTCACAAAACTAACTTCTTCGTCATTAATAGAGAGACTTGTTGATGAAAGGAACTTTGCTTCACCTAAGATAACATCCATTCCTTTCTTCCTGAGCGCTTCACTATTCTCGTGGACACGGATGATTCCTTGTTTCTTTCGTATCTCATCCATCACTTTCTTGATATCAACGTGACCGGATAGTTGCATGCCATAGTCCCGTGCAAGAGATGCTGCCCTAATCTGGGACGCTCTATGGATGAGTGACTTGCTTGGAATGCAGCCAGTGTTCAAACAGTCTCCACCGATTGCTTCCTCGTACTTATCTATCAAGAGTACTTTCATCTTGATGCGAGCAAAGAACGACGCGACATTTAATCCGCCAGACCCAGCTCCCACGACTACGACATCATAGTTACTTTTTTTCATAATACTTGCCAATGAAGATAAGACCTAGTATAGCAACTACTGAGAAAATAATGTGTACGACGTTCAACATCGCGAGTGACTGTCCGAAGTAAACAAATGCAATTGTCCCCGGAATGATACCAATTGCAGTTCCCAAGATATACTCCTTGGCACTCACTTCTGTCACACCAAGCAAGTAGTTTAATGCGTTAAATGGGAAGAGTGGTATCAGGCGAAGCAAGATAACAGTCTTGAATCCATGTAAGAAGAATCGCTTCTCGTAGTCGGCAATTTTGGGATATTTTAGAAGGATATGCTTCTTCACATAATCTCTAAGAATATAACGTGCTACGAAGAATGCCGCTACTGCCCCAATAGTATTCCCGATAAGTGATACAACACTCCCCCACAGTACTCCGAAAGTAGCGCCTGCTAAAAGGGTCAGTGGTGTCCCAGGAAAAAGAATGAGAGCTCCGACTATCTTGGCCCCAATCAATATGAGCGCTGAGGCGCCTGGGTACATCGCGATAAGTGCCTGGACATGGTGTATGAACATAGGTGTGTACTCGCTCCTACTTAAGACGCGCTACGAGGTCACCATAGCCTTCCTTTTCCATATCAGCAAGAGGAATAAATCTGAGTGCTGCACTGTTCATGCAGTAGCGCTTCCCTCCTCTATCAGCTGGGCCATCATTAAAGACATGTCCGAGATGAGAGTCTGCAACTTTACTTCTCACTTCCGTACGACTCGAGAAGAATCCATCATCTGAGTGAAGTGTAATATCACTCTCATCAATTGGTTTGACGAAGCTTGGCCATCCAGTACCTGAGTCATACTTATCGGTTGAGAGATACAGTGGCTCGCCACTCACGATATCGACATAAATACCCTTTTCTTTATTAGCTTCATATTCATTCTGGAAAGCACGCTCGGTTCCGGCTTTTTGTGTGACATTAAATTGAAGCGGGCTAAGCGACTTCAGCCGTTCTGCTTTTTCTGCTGCTGTAAAATTCTTCCACATAATAGTTGTGCTTCCCGTCCCACTCCCGTTGGTAGTATTGGTGATATTGTTGTCCATGGTTATTGTAGTATGTTTAGTAGGTGTTCCACTCATTGCTGAAGAAGATGCACTCCCGAAGATTTCTTCCACATATGGGCTTCCGTCTGCCCAATTTTTTCGAATATAGCCGTTTCTTCCACTGCCTTCGCTATAAAGATTATACCTTACAGCATTCTTATCCTTATAATCCTGATGATATTCTTCTGCTGGATAAAAGTTCTTGTAAGGAAGCACCTCAACCGCTACTTTCTTTGGAAACTTTTTTGTTGTATCTATCTTCGCAATGAGAGCTAATGATAACTGTTGTTGTTCAGGTGTGAAGTAGTAGATGGCAGGAGTATATTGATGCCCACGGTCTGCAAACTGTCCCCCACCATCAGTTGGATCAATGTGTCTAAAGTAGAGCTCCAATATTTTATTAGTATTTGTAACAGTTGGATCATATATCACCTGCACGGATTCACGCGCTATCACTTGCTGAGAACTCACTTCGGCATAGCTTGGTCCAGATCCTTCCTTATACATTTCTTTGGTATCTGTATAACCAGAAATTGCCGAAATCACTCCAGGAGCGTGATTAAACTGACTTTCTGTACACCAGAAGCAACCACCAGCTACCACTATCTCCTCATATTTCTTGTCCTGTACTTCTTTGACAAGCGTACTATTAAGAGCAATTGGTTTTGATGTTGCTCGTAAGTACGTGTTATAGCCAACAAAAATGAGGAACCCTGCCACAAGACCAAGAAAGAGTGTGAGAATCCTGTTTTTAAAAATTGTGCGTAGCATAGAGATGATTAGTTATGATTAGAAATTGTTTTTGATAATACAATCTTGGTAAGCGATAGCACTGTTAAGATAATAACGTCATTCATATACGACTCATGGGTGAATGTTTTGTATATGATATCAACAAAGACCAAAAGAAGGGTGAGAATATAGAGGTATCTGTCGACTTTTGACCGGATGTACTCCTCACGCTCATCATGTGCCCTCTCCTGCCATATGATACCGATATATACCATGATGACGACCGCGAATACTCCGGAAATCACCATTCCATCCTTGAAGAGATCAAAATAGTATGCAAGGAATGCTACTACGATGAGCGCTGGCATGATGTATTCACGTATGGTTGTCGTAATGTGTTTCATTTGAAATAAAATAATGACTCCACTGATTTGTTTAATTTTTTGGCTAACTTGAGCGCTAACCCCACTGATGGTTGATAGACTCCTTTCTCGATAGAAATAATCGTCTGTCGCGTAACCCCAACACTCTGTGCCAGATCCTCCTGGGAAAGATTATGAGCGACCCGTGTTTCCTTCAAGATAGTGGCAAGTTCCTTCAAAGTTTTTTTACTAATATGAGCATCTGGCTCATGTTTCCACTATACTACTTCTCTTTTGGAATGTAAAGCATACTTTACATACTGATGTGGATAACGGGCAGGAAGAGATGCATACAGCACCTCAAAGTGCTATAGTAAAGCTATAATTTTGAAAACCTATGTCCACCCAAAAAGCTGATAAGAAATGCATCGTCTGCAAGATTGACCTGAATACCCAGAAGAGTTTTCGGGAGCGTGTTGACTGGGAAACAGTAAAATTCTGCAGTAGTAAATGCCGAAAATCTACAACTGCAAAGAAGAGACGATAGGCACGAGCACTATGAAGTACTGGCTGATGAAATCAGAAGAGGATGAATACTCGATAGATGACCTAAAGCGAGACGGTAAGGTCGCATGGTTCGGTGTCAGGAACTACCAAGCACGAAACTACATGCGAGATGGCATGACAATTGGCGACCTCGTACTCTTCTATCACTCAAATGGAAGTCCCTCTGGTGTCGTCGGCATCGGCAAAGTCCTGAGCGCACCATATCCTGATATAACACAATTTGATTCAAAAAGTCCGTACTACTATAAGAGAGCGACGAAGGAGAATCCCGTCTGGATGCTTGTGGATATCATGTATGTTTCAAAATTCAAACGCCTGATATCACTACCCGAACTTCGAGAACATAAGGAACTGAGGGATATGGTGCTCCTTAAAAAAGGCAGTCGTCTTTCAATAACACCGCTGACAGACAAGGAGTTCGCATATATTACAAAACTGGGATCTGCGACCGATACTACTCATCCTTAAGTTACTCCTTGTCATACAGGTAAAAATGGAATAGTGTAGAGAAGGTAGATCCTGTTAAAACTAAACTTGAAAGGTATATCATGACTGTATGCATTTTCTGTGCACGACTTTTTCTTGCATTCATCATATTTGGGACCACGCTTCATGCTGAGTCCAGCCGGATTGCCTATCACGTCATCAATAAGATGCAAGGCGATGAGAAGGGACGACTCGTTTCCAAGGAAATCTGGGAGACCCAGGAACTTCCGTCAGGCATACTTCAGACGCGAAAAATACCCCAGGCACGCAATGGGGAAATCACGACTGAAGATAACGTCTCAACTGATTTCTGGTGGATACAACAGACCCAGCTGGGAAGTTCTCCAATTATCTTGAGCCAATTCCTTACCGTAGCACCTGAAAGTATGAGTCCGGGACAAACGACGTACGGATATATTGAGGTGATGAAATATGACGGGCAAGATTACAAGGTAGTAGAGACACGACCGGTATTCATTGCTGTGTATAACGTATTCTCATACCGAAAGATATGGCAGATGAAGCTCGAGGCATATTTACCGGGTGGTGGGAAGATGGAGATAATCCGCGAATATGAGCCAGACAGTTACTTCACACCCATCATCGAGCAAATAAAGCGTTTTGAACCCGTGGAAGTACAGAATTCATTCCCAAAGCTGGTGTTGATTGACCACGTCGTTTCGGAGCGGCAAAGATAGTCCTTCGATGATCACACATCATCACGAAAGGCCTGAGGGGAACCCTCAGGCCTTTTTATGCGTACTACTGAAATATCTTATGACCTTTTACGCCATTCCTTTTCCTGACGCACTAATACTGTTTTCGGATTATGCGTGCTTGCAAGTATCATACCGATGGTGCGCTCCATGCGCATACTTTGTGATCCTTTGACGTAAATAACATCGCCTTTTCCTATAATCTTCACGAGTTCCTTGCCGGCCAGAAGTGAGGTGTCACATTCCATGATGTTATCGTCTGACATGCCGCCATCTAATGCACCTTCCGCCGTAACACGAGAACGTATACCGACAGCATAGAGTCGGTGAGATGACTTTGCAGCAATTTTACCAATCTTGTAATGCTCATCGTGGGTGTACTCGCCAAGCTCAAGCATATCTCCCAATACGGCAATTTTTCTTCCTGTTGTCTCTATCTCAGAAAGAGTCTTTAAGCCATGCTCAGTTGCCTTTGGAGACGCATTATAAGAGTCATCAATGATGACTGATCCTTTCATACCGGAGAGCAGTCGCATTCGACCTTTTGGCTTATCAGCATCACGCAAGGACGCGCACGCTATCTCAATCGGAATAGCAAGTTCGCGAGCTACAGAGATCGCTGGGAGAGCACAATATACAGGGGACTTACCCACAACAGAAGGAAGGACGAGATGATGTGTAGCACCGTTCACGATCACATCAGCCTCAGTACCTTCAATTGGGTTGCCGTAGAGTTTGACATTCGTAGCACGCACATCAGCGATCTCATGGATGCCGATACCTGTCTTGCGTGCTTCGGTCCGAGAAAGTAGTTTGGCTGCATCATGATCATCACAATTATAAATAAATATTCCTGTTTCTTTGAGTGCCTCCACAAGATGTCCCTTCTCTTGTACGACAGCATCTCTATCCTTGAAGAACTCAATATGTACCGGCACCTGCCCAAACTGAGTCACTACGGTAATATCAGGGTGTAGCCAAGAAGCGATTGACTTGATATCCCCTGGCCTATCAGCACCAACCTCTAAGACGAGGTGTGTCGGGTATTCTTTTTGGAATGGCACAAAGAGCCCTCGTACGATAATGATGAGCCATTTGATTGGATTATTCCAACCTGATTTCTCTCCTAAGATGGTGAGAGGCACACCAAACTCGCTGTTCATACTCTTCTCACTACGTCTCACAAAGAAGTGCTCCTTCATGACTGCGTAGATGGCATCCTTGGTTGAGGTCTTTCCAAGATTTCCTGTGACCGCTATGATGTGCGGCCTATGACGCAAGAGTGCAGCCTTAGCTTCCCAGATGAGAATACGGACGATGAGTGATTTTAGGAGAGATTTCATGAGAGCAGATGTTAGAGATTAGGCATTAGATGTTAGATGATGCGAATACTAAAATTATATCATAAAGGACGGAAGCGAAGCTTCCGTCCTTTATGAATTACCCAGCTCAATGGCAATTATTCCAAACTCTTCTATCTTTTCCTTGTCTAAAACCAATCTCATATATTAAGCAACATTTTTTGACATCATTTGCTGATGCTCCTCTGTGTTTAATTCTCCACACTTCTTCCACTTCTTGCCACTGCCACATGGACATGGGTCGTTGCGTCCTATTTTCTCACTAGAACTGACCGCACCTGTGAGTGCTGGGGTGTCCACTGTCGGAAGCACTTGTACGAACTGCTGATTCTGAGCGGCAGCCTGGGAAGCGAAAAATCCGTCGAGATTCTCAAGGAAGGTGATAAGCTCACTACGAAGCGTAGCTTCAAGAGTACGAAATGCACGCAAACCTTCCTTCTTGTACTCGACAAGCGGGTCTCGCTGGCCGTAGGCACGCAAGTTCACGCTATTCCTCAAGTGCTCCATCTGATCTAAATGCTCCATCCATAATGTATCAATTATCTGAAGCATCATAATACGGAAGATGTGCCGCACGGCATCGCTTCCGTATTGTTCCTGTTTTGCTTTGAGGACTTCCTCCAATTCTGGCTTCCGTGCCACCAATTCTGCAAAAACTTCGTCTACAATTCCCTCATCTTCAAAAAGGATCTTACGCCGCTTGACATAGATGCTCGTTCGCTGCTGATTAAGAACATCGTCATACTGAAGCGTATGCTTACGAGTATCGAAATGGAAGCCTTCAATCTTCTCCTGAGCGCCTTCAAGCGCGCGCGATACGAGCTTACTCTCAATCGGCTCGTCTTCTGGAATACCAAATCGCCCCATCATCGTCTTGATGTTACTTGAACCGAAAACTCGCATGAGGTCATCCTCAAGCGACACATAGAACTGCGTCTCCCCAACATCTCCCTGTCGTCCAGAACGACCTCGCAGCTGGTTGTCGATGCGACGTGCCTCATGACGTTCAGTACCAATGACAAAAAGTCCCCCGTATGAAAGCACATCTTCTCGCTCAGAATCTGTGGCTGCTGGACCACCTAACTTGATGTCCACTCCTCGCCCTGCCATGTTAGTAGCAATTGTCACCGCACCCTTTCGCCCAGCGTCCGCGATGATTTCTCCTTCCTTCTCATGGTTCTTGGCGTTAAGAACAGAGTGTGGCACACCTTCACGTTCCAGATACTTCGAAATAGCTTCATTCTTCTCGATTGAAATGGTACCAATGAGTACTGGTTGGCCCTTCATATGAAGCTCCTTCACTTTTCGTGAGAGCGCTTGCCACTTGCCCTTTTCTGTTTGGAAGATGAAGTCCGCATGATCCTTACGATTGATAGGATTATGTGTTGGGATAGGAGTAACCACAAGTCCATATACTTTATAGAACTCTTCTTTAGATGTGAGAGCAGTTCCAGTCATACCCGCTAACTTCTCATAGAATCTGAAGTAGTTCTGGAACGTTATAGAAGCAAGTGTGCGTGACTCTTGCTCAATCTTCACCCCTTCTTTAGCTTCAACTGCCTGGTGGAGCCCATCTGACCATCGGCGTCCTGGTTGCATACGGCCTGTGAACTCATCCACGATGATGACTTCGCCATCTTTCACAACATATTCACGCTCACGAAGGAAGAGCGCCTTGGCCTTCACGGCAGTCTCTAAATGATGCACGTATTTCATGCCTTCTACAGAGTAAATGTTGGTGAGGTTGAGCATCTCTTCGGCTTTCGTGATACCAGCTTCCGTGAGAGAGATTGCTCGCTGCTTCTCATCCACTGCATAGTCCTCTGCTTCAGTGAGTGAGTTGGCAACATTCGCAAATCTCGCATACATCTCGCTTGATTCTTGAGATGGTGCAGAGATGATGAGTGGCGTACGCGCTTCGTCTATCAAGATGGAGTCAATTTCGTCCACGATTGCATAATGATGTGTATGTTGTGTGATAGCTTCTTTATTGTATCCAATATTATCTCGCAAATAGTCAAAGCCGAATTCGTTGTTTGTTCCATAGGTAATATCTGCTCGATATGCTTCCTGGCGGTTACATGGCTTCAAATATTCATACACGACCTTATAGGATCCAACCTCATCACGAATAGTATCATCCACCTTTTCCTCTTTCTTATCAATATGTGCACTATCATACATGAATGATGATTGATGATTAATCACCGCAATTGAAAGACCAAGAGTGTCATAAATCTGCCCCATCCATACAGCATCACGCCTTGAAAGATAATCATTCACCGTCACGATATGTACCCCGCGACCAGTGAGCGCGTTTAGATATGCCGGTAAGGTCGCTACAAGTGTTTTTCCTTCTCCTGTTCGCATCTCGGCAATATGCCCATGATGAAGAAGGATTCCTCCGATGACCTGCACACGATAGTGCATCATATGAAGTGTGCGACGAGCTGACTCACGTACAAGTGCGAACGCTTCTGGCAGAACCTCTTCAAGCACTTTCTTTTCCTTGTCTTTCAACTCTGTGCCACTCAGCCCTTCCAATTCCTTCATAACCTTCAGCTTTAAGAGAAGACTTCTCTCTTTAAGAGCCTCCAGAGAAAGAGTCTTGAGTTCATCTTCGTACAAAAACACCTTATCTACTAAGGGTGTAAGCTTTTTAATGGTTTTTTTGGATTCGTCTGGGAAAATAGTGTTTAAACCATTGGCAATAAAAGACATAATGGCTTATTATAACATGAAAACACCTTTTTCTATACCCCAATTAGACCTAAGATATACCAAAACTAATTAAGCCAATTGAGTGAATCTGTGTCATTCCCGTGAAAACGGGAATCCAGTGTTTGCAACCTGGATTCCAGGTCAAGCCTAGAATGACACAATTCGGTAAGGTTAATTGGAAATGGTGGTCTAATAGTCTTTTTGGGTTGCTAATCTTCTCCATCCAGTATCTCTTGAATCATTTTGTATCTCCTGTCTCTTCGTAATCCATGATGAATTTTCAC
>JAYVXX010000160.1:0-10616 GCA_043784805.1 Minisyncoccota bacterium
GAGATTACCGATAATGGCAATGACATAGACTATGTAAACATTCAGATACCCTTGTGAAGCAAGGAAGCTCGCTATGATAGTGATGATAGGGCCCTCAACTACAGCAATCGGGAGAAGTATCAGATATTTGTACGTCAGTATGAGGGTATAAAAATATTCCATACTACTTACTAGTGCCTAGTAACAGGTATTCTTTCTTAAAAAAGTATTTAGTCATTTCAAATATTCCAAATGCGATGAAATATGCTGAGAATACATCTATCGAATAGTGAAGATGTCCAAGAAGTACAGCGACTGATCCAATGAATGAACACGACAAGAAGAACCATCTGATACGCTTGCGTTGCCAAAATACCAACGCTAAGAGAAACGGAAATCCAGCATGCCCAGAAAAGAAGAGGTCATTTCCCGTGCTCAGAGTGAATACGACATTAGTCACATGATGTTCATGCTCTATGTACTTATAGTATTCAGTCGCAGGTGCTGAGAGATGTGTCATGACCATGAAGAATGATCTCGCAAAGGCGAATAATGCCGACGCTTCTAGAGTAAATGGCAGATACTTTGGTTCCCATATGAGAATGGCCGCAAGTGATAGTATCAAGAGGAATGCTCCTTGGAAAAATATATAACCCACATCCATCACAGGGACATGATCAAGAATAAGATCAGGGACGACGTTATCCAAATAATCACTCGTATAGATACGCGCAAAATAGATCAGATAAAGACTGAGGGTGAGGAGTCCAACACTCAAAAAGGTATGGTAAAGGATGGTTCTATCTTTCCAGAATGAAAGATGTCTTTTGAAGAGTGCGTCCATAGGTGCTAAAGCTAAAGAATATACATAATTATACCCTAGAAATATCCTTTTCAAAAGCTAGATAACATGCTCCTCCAATATCAACAAGGCACGGCGTAGCCGTGCCTTGTTTATGGTCCTAAATACAAAATATCTTTAGGGCTATAGGTTATCAATGCTGTATTGAGTGCTCACAAAAGGAGTAGGCATACATGTCATCCCTATACACTCTATATGACGCATGGGAAAGGAAAATCTTTCACACGTAATAGTATATAGTACCCGTGCGTCACTTGCTTTAGATTGTCACAGATTGTTGTCTATCTTGTTATATAGTATACAAGGAAAAGTAGTTCACAGAAGGTGAACCTTATTCCAAGGTGGTTCATGCATGAGTTATTTTTAGATTACTTTTATTTAGTTTATATCCCATTATGAAAAAAACACTATTGACATTAGTTCTCGCAAGCATAAGCATCCCCTCACTGATTGCTTTGGCGGCTAATACAACTGAAGAGGTATCAGTACCACATGCGCCATCGCTCGCCACAGTTTCTCCAGTTAGAGAGAAAGAGGAGAACATATCTCTACGTTCTCTTGCTAAAATCAAAGCACGTGGAACAACTCTCATTAAGGAACGAATTGCTGTTCTCGGGTCTCATGCTACAGCGATTAACAACTCTAAGACTCTTACAGCAGATCAGAAGACAGCTCTAGATACTATTATTTCTACAAATACCACCGGGCTCACTCTACTTGCTACGTCCATAGCGTCAGGAACTGATGCAACGAGCACTAAGGTATTGGTCCAGTCTATCTACACGAATTTCAGAATCTACGGAATTGTCATCCCACAGATTAAATTGGAGAAGCGTATCTACGACCTACAAAATCACGTGATCAAGCTCTCAGACAGTTTCATCAAGATTCAGGCTAGAATCGACCAGTATAAGGCAAACGGAAAAGATGTCAGTGTTTGGCAGAAGAGTTTAGACGACGCGAAGATACTTGTTGCTAATGACGCTTATAAGCTTACGAATCTTTTGGCACAGGCTTCAGAACTGAAGCCAGCTGATTATGGTACGACAAGCAAGGCGACTATCGAGGCGATCAATCAGGGTATGAAGAGTGTAGTAAAAGATTTCGGTTCTGTCCACAGAACTGTGAGTAAACCAGAACGACTGAACTATATGGTGGTAACAGCCACTACGACCATGCCGGTGACAGGGTCATCGACTGGAGCACATTAAGATATAACTAAGGAACGGGACTAGTTTCTGTAGACACCTCACAATGACTCGCTTGGAAGTGAGTCTTTGTGGTTATTCGGACGCGAACAAGGAAACATGTATGATTCTGTCTCCATCTTTTTGCGTAAGACTTTGCTATTCTTTCTAAGTAACAACACGTTTCCGTAACTTGTTCTAAATCTTTACTTATTTTTATAGTGGGAATGGGAAACGTTGACAATCAAAATGAAAATAATCGAGGGAGTGTGATGTCCGTGGCGTGTCAAATGATGCCCAAAATAATGAACGTTCAAAACCACACATATCTTCTCAAGGAAAAGGTTTCGGTTCTCGATTGAAGTCAATGTTCGGTTGGGTGTTTGGGAGATAAGTGAAGGGCAGATGTTAGAAGTTAGACATTAGATTTTAGATAAACTAGAACACAAAAGTACTTCCTTAGGCGCCTGTGGTATTTGAATTCACTAAAATCTAACGTCTAAAATCTAATTTCTATCCCTAATGTGCGATGGTTACTGCCCACACGTTCCGTGCGCCTTTTTCTAGCAGTGCTTTTCTCGCTGAAAGTAATGTTGCTCCAGTGGTTATCACATCATCGATAAGAATAAAATCTTTCCCCTGAACATTCTCTTCTATACTGAAGGCTTTTCGTTGATTTCTCAGGCGTTCCTTCCGCGAGGCGGTCTTTACTTGCTGCTTTAGGAGAAACCTTCTTTTGAGGACGGTAGGTGAAAAAGGAAGCGACGTAGTATGAGCAACAATAGTTGCTAATGCTTCTGCTTGATTGTATCCTCGCATCATTTGGCGTAAAGGGTGCATAGGAATTGGGATGAGTATTCCACTTAACTTGTGTTCAATGATTTCTTCCGCTACTCGCTTCCCAAGCGGAAGGAGTAAATCTTTTCGATGAAAATATTTTATGGCGTGAATTGACCTTCGTATGACTGCAGATTTAAAAGAGTAACGACTTATGATAAATGGGTAGGGAAGGGAGAGCGGGCGCTTGGAAGTAGAAAGACATGAATCACAGAGCGATATTCCTTCCCGCTGGCATCCGTAGCAACGTTCTGGGAAGAGTATCGAAAGTATTTTTGAAAATAAAGTAGTAATCATCCACATGCACTATCAAGTTTACCGGTACTATTAGATCTACTCCAGTGTATACTTACTAGTATATGTTTGACTTTTTTAAGAAAGAGGAATTAGGGCAAGCAATTGGTCTTGATATTGGCTCTTCGTCTGTCAAAGTCGTCCAACTCCGTAAAGAAAAAAATAAGATTGTCTTAGACACATATGGTGAAGTCGCACTTGGCCCGTATGGAGGATTAAAGATCGGCCAAGCTATTCATCTTGGTGAAGAAAAATTACTTGAAGCTATCAATGATCTTTTTAAGGAGGCAAAAGTTATCGCGCGTGACGCGGTTATAGCAATAGACGCCTCTGGCGCATATGTTTCTCTTATTCATGTACCTAAGGTTCCCGATGAACAGCTTCGTACCATGATACCGCTTGAGGCTCGCAAATACATTCCTATACCACTCACAGAGGTGCAGATGGATTGGTGGCACATTCCCGAGACGATGAAATTCACAGGGGATGATAAGCTAACCAGTATTGTTTTGGCAGCAGTTAACAATACAACCTTAGCGTCCTATGATAGTTTGGTTAAGAAACTTGGCCTCCGGAATGTAGAATATGAGATCCACGGGTATAGCCTTTTACGAAGTTCACCGCCACATACTCATAAAATGGTTATGTATGTTGATATTGGAGCACAGAGTACGATACTTTCTCTTGTATTTCAGGGTATCGTGCTTGATATGTATGTGGTAGGCAGGGGTTCACAAGACAGTACGATGCAATTGTCGCGCGCACTTTCTGTGACTGTTGATCAAGCAGAGGAGGCTAAGAGAGTCTACGGGTACAAGGGTGATGATTCGAACCCCTACCTAAAAGATATCCTTGAGCTTTCGAGTTATCCACTTTTTGGAGAGGTCGCTAGACTATCACTTATGTTCGAAAGAAAGTATAATCAGACTATAGAAGGGATAATTTTGACCGGAGGTGGTGCACGTATTCCTGGGATGATTACAACCTACAGTAAGACGGTTCATATTGCAGGGAGAATTGTGACACCGTTTGAGCAGGTGATTGTGCCTGAGTTCCTGGCAGAAATGATGGAACGTGTGGGGACAACATACGCTGTAGCTCTGGGATGTGCCCTTAAGAAATTAATCTCGCAATGAACCTTCGAAATCTTCCCTACTCTCTAAAACTCCAACCGCATCATGCCTTTTTCATTTAATCCAGGACAAACTACAGCCCCAGCAGCGGGGGCAGCCGGTTGGCAGGCGGCGCCGGAAGCTCCTGCTCCCGTCACACAGGCTACCACAACACTGCCAATTATTTTTTTCCAAGAGAGTGGAAAAGAAAAGAGTCTTATGGCCTATATTCAGCTTGTGCTTATTGCGGTATGTTTTACTGCGGTCCTGACGTCTGCTTCAATGTACGCGTACTATTTTTTCATATCTAAGAGCATCGCTTCCAAAAAATTGGAAATTGAAGGGAAGGAAGCAACATTCAAAGAGTACCCCTATACAGAAATGAAAAAAACGTATGACAGAATGGTCGATCTTGATTTTCTTCTTAAAGACTATGCAACTGTTCGCTCCTCCTTTCGTTTCTTAGAGGCTATTGTAGAAAATAAAGTCTTGTTCGGTCAATTTTCTCTACAAAAAAATGAGAGTGGTCAACTCAATATGAGTCTTCTTGCTAGGACAAATGATTTTAAGACACTCTCACAACAAATGGGGGCTTTTGGACTTCCTCAATATATGAAAATTGTTCCATCGGAACACCTGGACAACATCCAAGAAGAAAAAGAAAGCAAGCTAGGTACGATTAAGGTACTGATAAATGCACCGGTTTCAATACAAGGTATGCTGCCAGAGGATGTCGTCACCGACGGCACTAATTCATCTGGTGACGGTACGTCAACTATGGCGACAACAAGCAAACAAGCACCCTAACTACCTACTATGTCACCAAAAATTCTTAACATTCTTCTTGTAGTACTTTCCGGTGTACTTTACATGTATGTCATTGACCCACTGTATACTGGCAATGGTACGTTGTGGGTTCCGTCAGGTAGTATTTCCACATTAAAGGCATTAAATGAACAGTATTCTGCCACACTAGCACAGATAGATACGGTTCAGCAAGGAGTTGATGGTCTCCATAATGATTACTCTAAACTTAGTGTAGAGGACCAGGAAAAGATAAAGACGATGTTACCTAATACTGTTGACGAAATAAAATTACGACACGAGGTGCTTACAATAGCTGCAAAATCTGGCCTAGGTGTGGCTCTTCAAAATTTAAATGTCAAGAAGTCTCAAATTCCGTATAAAGGGTATCCTTATTACGTTGTGACCTTCAGTTTACAGTCACGCTATACTCCTTTTAAAAAGCTAATAGAAGCGTATGACAGGAACCTTAGATTTTATAATCTTGAAACAGTCAGCCTTTCGAGAAAGGCTGAGTTGCTTGAAGATAATCTTGCCAAAAATTCTTTTATTGACAAGGATGTTCTTGATATTTCGGTTAAATTTAGGGTGTATCAAATGAAATAACATATATGCAAGTCAATAATGCACTTCTCAAACTCATTGCTACCGGAATAATTATCCTTGGGGTTATTGCTACTCCTTTTTACTTTGCGTATACTATTTTCTTTAGTTCGACAGTTGAGGTGGGAGGATATAACCCTGGTCTCTTTGGCCCAAGAATGCAGCAGGCATCACAGATCTTGAGTGCCGCCGCCGCTTCCAAGATGTCGTTTAAGCAAAAGGATCTTTTATTTACCCAGTCACCACTCTATAAGTCTTTTGTGGACCCACCTGAAGTTATCCCTCTGAGTGATTCACGAGGACGACCTGATCCTTTCGTCCCGTATGTTGCTCCTTGATCTCTTCGTTAGCCAAAATAAATTAACAGAAATCGAAGCTAAAGAAATCGATGCCAGTACCTCTTCGACAGAAGGGGTACTGGTCGATGACCTTTTAGCAAAGAAAAATATATCCGGTGAAGAAATCACGGAAGTGAGAAGCACTCTTCACGGACTCCCAATTTATACCAAAGATATTGCTGATAACAAGGACCTGACTAAATTCATCAATATCGTCCAATCCAAGCAGCTCCTCGCCATCCCGCTTGAACTTTTGGATGAAGTGCTCTTGGTCGGAGTTGTGGATCCTGAGCATGGGAATGTACTGGCATCGCTTCAATTCCTTTTTGGTGCTGATCATCAGGCGTATAAGGTGTACCTCATTAGCTATGAAGCCTTTAAGAAGCATTTCGGCATCATGTCAGCGAATGATATTGACGACAAACCAAGTGTGGTTGATCAGGTTGACAACGAAATAATTTCATATGTTGCGAAAGACGACAAGTTAGAAGACGACAAGTTAGAAGATGAAGACCTTGACTTGGACAATGCTTCGAGTGTACTTGATAAAAATCTTGCAAAGCTCCCAATTCCTGAAATATTCAGTACACTTCTCCGTTATGCAGTGGATAATGGCGCGTCTGACATCCATATTGAGCATATCGGACTTTCTGTGCGTACGCGCGTGCGCATGGATGGACGCCTGGAGCAGATAACAGCGCTTCCAGCGAAACTCCACCCGATGCTTATCGCGCGTATAAAGATTCTGTGTGCTATGAAGCTAGATGAAAAACGAAAACCGCAAGACGGTCGTTTCAGTACCAAGTTTGGTGACCGTAAGATTGACTATCGTGTATCCTCATTCCCGGGCTATTATGGCGAGAAGATCGTTATTCGTATTTTGGACAGTATAAAAGGGGTTAAACTGTTAAATGATCTTGGTTTTTCGGAACTTCAGATGAAGCATATCCGTGATGCATTGGGTGCACCATATGGCATGGTACTCATCTCAGGACCAACAGGGTCTGGAAAGACTACAACGCTCTATTCGATGTTGAACGAAATCGATCGTGACCATAGAAATGTGGTGTCACTTGAAGACCCGATAGAATACAACGTGGGAGGAATGAACCAGTCTCAAGTGTTCCCGGATATTGGCTATACGTTCGCCTCAGGACTTCGCTCGATACTTCGTCAAGATCCGGATGTTATCATGGTGGGAGAAATTCGAGATGGAGAAACTGCCCAACTTGCTATTCAGGCGGCTCTCACAGGACACTTAGTATTCTCTACAATTCACACCAACACGAGTATTGGTGTTATTACTCGACTTCTGGATATGGGTGTTGAGTCGTATCTTATTGCACCGGTCTTGATTGCGGCTCTCGGACAGCGTCTCTCTCGAGGAATCGCAGAGAATTGTGGTGCTCCAATGGAGATGACTCCGTCAATTAGGGAGATGGTGGATATACAATTTGCTGATTTGCCTATGGAATACAAGAAAGCCTTTCAGATTGAGAGGCCGCTCTTTGAAGCTAAGCCAAATGAACAATTCCCGACGGGCATGAAAGGACGTGTGCCAGTTTTTGAGGTGCTCTCTATTACAGATGAGATTGAAGAGGCGATACTTCATAGTAAGGGTGAAGAAGAGATCAGAAAACTTGCACGTGCTAAAGGCATGGTATCAATCAAAGAGGACGCGATGCTGAAGTCGATGGAAGGGAAGATTCCATTTATTGAATTGGCAGAGTTATAGACAACAGACAATCAGACTTTCAGACTCGCAGTACTGTATTTCGGTATTGTATTGTCTGACAGTCTGTTCGTCTGGCGTCTGACTGTCCGCATCTAGTAGTTATACAATTGTACTTCTTAACTTGCTTGGTATACTCCTAAGTATAAGACTGCGTGTCAGGTATATTTGTACTACTACGTATACCCTAGCCCCTAGTCCCTAAAACCTAGTCCCTATCTCTATGAATTACGAAACAGAACTCGACGATCTCATCATGACGTTGGTCAAAGAGGCAGGGTCAGACTTGCATCTCAATGATGGATATCCGCCAATCTTGCGCATCAATCGAGAACTGATTCCTCTTACTCGAAAACCAGAGCTCACAGCCGAAGACACTCTTGGCTTTTTAACTAAGATGATAGGGGAGAAAGCACTCACTAACTTTGTGGTAAAGCAAGAGCTTGATTTTTCTTACGTTCACCGGAAGGAGTATCGTCTGCGTGGCAATACAGCGTTTCAAATGGGTGTTATTTCCATAACACTTCGCCTTATTCCCAAAGTTAAGTCAATTGAGGAGCTAGGATTACCTCGTCAACTTATTGATATTTCTCGAGAGAGACAAGGTTTTTTCCTAGTTGTTGGATCTGTTGGACAAGGAAAGTCAACAACGCTTGCTTCCATGGTTGCATTCATTAATGGTGAGTCACGAAAGCACATCCTTACAATCGAGGATCCAATTGAGTTTCATTTTGAACATGGGAAGTCAATCATAGGCCAACGTGAACTTGGTGTCGATGCAGAAAGCTTCAACGGTGCCGTCCTGAACGCACTTCGTCAAGATGTAGATGTGATTATGGTTGGAGAAATGCGAGGAGAAAATACTATCGCAAGTGCGGTGACAGCAGCCGAGACTGGTCACTTGGTGCTCTCTACGCTTCACACTAACTCTGCAGCCCAGACAATCGATCGTATCATAGATTCTTTCCCAGGAGATCAGCAAAATCAAATCAGGGTCCAGCTTGCCTCAACATTAATCGGAGTACTTTCCCAACGTCTTGTTCCGACTATTGCTGGAGGTCTTGTGCCAGCATTCGAACTTCTCTTAAATACTGGTGCGGTAGCTAATCTTATACGAGAAAAGAGGACCCACGAAATAGACAATGCGATCGAAACGGGGGCTCAGCTTGGTATGATTGATCTAGATAGATACTTAGGTGGGCTTATTAAGGATGGAATTATTACACGAGAAGCAGCACTACCGTTTGTTCGTCGAAGAGCGCTTTTCGACAGGCTCTTGAGCTCAATGCTATGATATACCACTATACATCCCTTAATAATAATGGCAATAAAGAAGAAGGGGATATTGAAGGAACCTCAGTTGAGAATGCGATTCTTCAACTGCAACAAAAAGGGATAACCACACTCCTTGAGGTTAAGGAAAAAGTTAAACCTAAGAACAATATTCTGACGCAGACGGCCGCGAAGCTCTTTAAGCAAAAGATCAAGCCAAAAGACGTCGTTATGTTTTCTCGTCAGGTTTCAACTTTGTTTGAGGCTGGTATCTCTGCACTCCGCGCTTTCAGACTTCTTGCGCAAGAGAATGAAAATAAGACCCTTCAGGAAGAGATTATGGGAGTGGCGGACGATATTGAGACGGGAACGTCACTTTCTGGTGCTCTCGTCAAAAGACCAGCACTCTTTTCTAATTTCTACGTGAATATGGTAAAAGCAGGGGAGGAAAGTGGAAAGTTAAACGAAGTGTTCTTGTTCTTGGCGGACTATTTGGATAGAAACTATGAACTTGGTTTGAAAATTAAGAAGGCTCTTTCTTATCCAAAATTCGTTATTGGCACATTTTTTGCGATTATGGTCGCCATGTTGACCTTCGTGGTGCCAAAGATGGCAAAGATGTTTTCTGACGAAGGTGCTAAGCTACCTCTCGTAACACGCATTGTTCTTGCAATATCTGATCTTTTTGTTAAGTATGGGCCTATCACATTCCCTTTACTTATTGTTTGTTTCCTTATATTTCGAAGGTGGTCAAGAACCGAAGAAGGTGCATATATTATAGATACACTTATGTTGAAAATGCCAGTACTAAAGAATTTAATGCAAAAGATGTTTCTTCAGCGTCTAGCGGATAACATGAACACTATGCTCTCAAACGGCGTACCAATTGTGAAAGCTATTGATATTACTGCAACGGTTATTGACAACAGAGTTCATAAGGAGCTTATGCGCCGAGTCTCTGAAAAAGTACAAACAGGTAAATCTTTTTCAAAAGCACTGTATGAGGAACCTCTTGTCCCAAACATCCTTGTACAAATGGTGCATATCGGAGAAGAAACTGGGGAGCTAGGTTATATTCTTAAAAACCTCGCACTTTTCTACCGTCGTGAATTGGATACTGCTATTGATAGTATGATTGGTCTTATTGAGCCTGCCATGATCGTGAGTCTTGGCCTTGGTGTTGGTATTCTTGTGTCCGCCATTCTTCTCCCGATGTATTCGCTTACAGATGCAATAAAATAAAGACAATCAGACCGCTTCGCTAACAGACAACAGACGATACGTACTAATACATGAATTAGTCATACTGTCTAAAGACTATATAGCAAGGTGGTCTATTGTCTGGTATGAATTCTGTCTGTTATCTGTTAGCGAAGCGGTCTGTCAGTCTGTTGTCTCTATTTCCTCTACTTCCCACTTATCCACATGATTTTGTACATATGCTTGTTTTTATGGCAGATATAGGTATATACTTTTACATATCTACAAAAGATAGAAAAATAACATGTCAAACACATTCAATACAAAACGTTTCCGTGGCTTCACCTTGATCGAACTCTTGGTGGTAATCGCTATTATCGGTTTACTTGCAACCAT
>JAYVXX010000161.1:0-3284 GCA_043784805.1 Minisyncoccota bacterium
AGTGGTGGGTTGATCAATCGCGATCTGAAGGATCGAGAGTGAAAATTCAAAGCCCAATCATTTATTCTCGTATAGGCATAAGTGTTTCTGATTGCTCACTATACCTACAGTGGGCAATGACCCAGCTAAGCTATGGATATGATTGGATCATGAGGTACATAAAGTTGGAACCTTATGAGGTCGGAACTAATTTACATATCAGCGCAGGAGTCTACTGCAATAGATTGCTTATGGATTCACCAGCCATCTTCATTGAGAAGCCTGCATCAGATTCAAAAGCCAACCTCCTTTTAAACAGAGGGGGGGGTAGGGGTTATCAGTTTCAGATTCCAAAAAATTTACTACACCACCCGGATATTTCACCATACACACGAGCTTTTGCCCTCAGCTTAATCCTCTCCCTCCCATCCCTCTCACAAGCCTACACAGTACGCTGTTACTCTGCTGGTCACCTCATCTACTCCATCAAGACTCCGTATCAGCCATGGTTCTACAACAATGAGCTGAACATCATCGACAAATATAACAATGCTTATACTTGGATCACAGCTGATTGTGTGGTGATGAAGTGACCCTCACCATTATCTTCCCACCATCAGCTAAGCCTATTGTTCAACTTGAGCCATCCATCTACTGCCCAAATGATCGCTACTATATCGCTCCATATCCTCGCACAGCAGATCCAATGCTCACCCACGTCAAATCTCTCTACCAAGCTGAAAAAGAGCGTAGTGAGTGGATTAGACGCTATGACAGAGTATTAGCAGGACTTAACTATTGGCGCACTAAAGCTATGGAGTCCAAATGAGACACATCCGAAATTACTTCACGGGTTTATCCGCGTTTTCATTCATCTTCTTCTATTTAGCAGGTGTCCCTATGTTAGTCCTCCACTTCCTTGGTAATATTGCAGGCGTAGCAGTATTTCTTATCTTGATCACTCTACCAATCTGTTTAGTAATTGGTGCAATACTGCGAGATGAATTATGATTATCCGCCACATATCCGCCACAGCATACAACCGTATCCCCTCAGCATACACCCCAGTCCCATTCCCATGGAGCCATCGTTGAAATCACTCAGCATCTACGTCAAATTCCAGCTTGATTCCAACCTCTACTTAGCTCGTGTGAATGAATTAGATGGTTGTGTGGCTTATGGTGAAACTTTACCAGAAGCTATTTTTAATCTTGCTCATGTGACTAAAGAATATCTGTCAGCAAATAAAGAAATAATTGAAACTCGTTTGGATAATTTATGAATCAATATGCTCCCTCAAAAGTTAGGTCAGCCCTAACGCCTCCACACATTAAAATGGAATTTACTGGTGTCTCACGGATGAGAACCGAGGCTCAGGCATTAGGCTTAGCTAAAGATTTGGAGCGGCTTTACAATATGCAGGGAGCCTCTGTTGAGGTCATCATTTCTGATAGCCAGTCACATCGTCAACTTGTCTGGTTAATTAACAAGCTTAAGGCTATGGGTATGCAGGATCTGGTAGAGGAGATTGATAAAATTGGCCTCTAAGCCTGATTTAGTGATAGCATATGTGCTGTATGCGGTCTCACAAGGACACGCAATTGCCTTACCTAGAGATCAGGGTTTTGAACTCCTTAATTACATAAATGAGTTAGAAACAGAAAATAAGATTTTAAAATTAAACAACGACTATCTACAGGATGATTTTGAAGCTGCGATGATTATGGCAGCACATAAAAAATAATACCTCTAAATACAGGGAAGTATATGAGTGCAGCTGGTAAACTAGATATATTAATTAATCAGGGATCTACGTTCCCCTTATCCTTTCAAATTATAGAAAATGGCGCAACCGTTGATTTAACGGGATATGTTTTTCGTGGAAAAATAAAAGCAAGCTTTTCGGCGACTGCTGCTCTAGCTAGCTTTACATTCACTGTTCGCACCCAAACTGGGGCAAATCTT
The DNA here is from genome assembly GCA_043784805.1 of Minisyncoccota bacterium. Classification (GTDB taxonomy): domain Bacteria; phylum Patescibacteriota; class Minisyncoccia; order Phycocordibacterales; family UBA5272; genus UBA11704. Next base: position 1,945 of record JAYVXX010000161.1, read on the forward strand.
GGCTGGGTCGATGGAATCATTAGCGCGACTGATACAGCCGCTATTCCTATTACAGTTCCAACAGGGACAAAGCGAACATTAACAAAATATGTCTATGATATTGAGTCGGTTGATCTAGCTGGAATTGTGAAGCGAAGACTAGAAGGAACAGCGAGTATATCGCCAGAGATTACTACATGAGCGATACGATAGTCGTTACCTCAGACGCTGTAAATCAGGTTGTAGTCCTCGCACAAGCTCAAGACACAATCATAGTAAATAGTAATGCGTATCCAGGGCCTGCTGGAGCTGCCGGAGCTGCCGGAGCTGCCGGTGCGGCTGGGCCAACAGGGCCTGCTGGAGCTGCTGGAGTAAGTGTTACTGTTGGCACTACTACTACAGGAGCTGCTGGATCTTCAGCATCAGTTTCAAATTCTGGTACAGCAAGCAATCCCATATTAAACTTCACAGTACCTCAAGGTATTGTCGGTGCTACAGGTGCTACGGGATCAATGCTTCCAACACTCTTTGGTACGTTGGCCTCTCCGCGATCTATTGTTGCTGCAACTGGAATTGTGGCATCAAGTTCACACATGTCAGCAAGTGCAGATATCCAGCTTATTTTCGTTAAGGGAAGTTCGGCTGGTGAGAATATAATCTCCGCTAATCCGCAAATTCAGGCAGGGGTTACTGTTGGTCAGCTAATGCGAATCAAAGGTGATTCTGGTGCAAACTATATCACGCTTAATCATGGCAATGGGTTAAAGCAAAATGGTCCATGGTCTTCTCAGGATAATACAATAGTTTATTCATGGGATGGAACTGACTGGTCAGAAGACTCGAGGAAAATTTAATGAATAAATTTAGAATTATTTTAGCAATTTTATTTACATTTAGTCAGACATTTGCAGCTACCGATGCTGTAGTCAAAACTAATACTTTAATTATTAAAGCTGCAAGCCCTGGTACAAACACAATTACTATTCAGCCGCCAAGTTTAGGTGGTAGTTTTAATCTAACTCTTCCAAATACTGCCGGAACAAGTGGTCAGTATTTAACTACTACTTCTTCAAGTGGAGATTTGACTTTTTCTACTTTACCATCTTTCGCTTTATTGGCTTCGCCTGCATTTACAGGAAATCCAACAGCACCAACAGTTGCTTCGACTGATAATTCTACGAGTATTGCGACTACTGCATATGTTAAATCAAGCATCACTGGTGGAGGCGCTGTTTCTTCTGTGTTCGGAAGAGCTGGCGTAGTAGTAGCAGTTTCTGGAGATTACAGTAAAGGTGATGTTGGTTTACTGAATGTAGACAATACAAGTGATGCAAATAAGCCTGTCTCGACTGCTCAACAAA
>JAYVXX010000162.1:0-3282 GCA_043784805.1 Minisyncoccota bacterium
TCGATGGATTGCGCAAGAAGCTCGTCCACAAAACCCCCAATTTCCAGAGTTGCGACACCTTGGCGAGTAGCTTCCAGAAGGATGTTCTGAGCAGAATGCCCAGCTTCCAAAGGAACGTACAGCATACTTCGATTACCATATTTCTGGTTCGATATAGTAAATGAACCGCTAATGGCAATAACTCCATGAGTTCCTTTCTGGATACCCATAGGACTTAAGAAGGACCTGATGAATCTCAGCACATCTATTGAGATCAACTTAAAACCAACAGACCCTTCCTGATCGTAAAGCACTCGATACACCCCAGGATCCAGATCACCCGTTCTCGCAAACAGGCCGACGTGGATCATTAGAGGATAGAGTGCACCAGCAGATGGTACGGAGCGATGAAACTTTCCGTCAGTCGTCATATATTCTCCATATGCGCTCCAGAGTAGATCAATGACAGTTTGAAAATCAACGGCCTCTCCAGAAAAAATACGGATAGACTTACGACGACTCATAATCTCAGAGAGATTGCCCTTGGAGGGTTTGTAAGCCTTATCCAAGCTCTCTCGATGTCTCTCAGTAGCCTGAGAAACTAGGAGCGCCACATCTTTATCACTGACATTTGTCGAAAAACGCATTGGATTTGTGACAGTTTGCCAAAACTTATTCTCAAGAGTCTTTCCATCGACAATTACTTGCTTTTGAAACAACTCTTCAAAAAGACCCTCAATCGATGCACGATCCCAATCCTGAGACAAAACATCGATTACTTCATTCAATTTTTTGCTTCCATTGCAGGTGTCCAGAAGCTGCACAACAACAGCCCGAGGAGCTTCGACCACAATTTCTTTGCTGAGTGTACTGAAAGTTGTTCTGTTGCTTGAAATGAGGGCTGAAGCCCACACAACAGGGATGCCTTCAAGGTTCATGACTTTATCCTTTCGTTTGAGTTTTTATGGAGCTACCTGACACGACATTACAATATATGTATTGCCTAGTCAATAATTACGTGAGGCAAATTCCGTACAAGCATTTGTCAATTAAAATAAAATATGTTACAATATTTTTTGATAGTTCTTCTGTAGTACATACCAATCATGGAGGTAGCGCGTGACACTTGATTTTGAAGTAGCTCAAAAAGTATTCGTTGGAATTCTCCACGATTACCTCGGAGTCGACGTATCGTACAAAAAAGATTTCATCTCGTATGCTATCAGCGATGATTGCACAAAAGAACCCCTTGAAATCCCCTGTGCAATTGCACGCAAGCTGATTATTGATTTCAGCATGAACGCAAAAGCACCCCTTGTCTGTGAAGAAGGTGGCCTTGATCACCGCACAGAAAAGGTCCTCAGCAACGCGAACATGCGCGTAAGTTGTATTTTGCACAATATAAGAACACGAAGAGGTACTGTACTACTTAGGGTTTAAGTACAAAGGGACGAATACAGATACCGTATTCGTCCCTTTATCATTTTCTCAGTGTATACTTATACTTTAGCAGTAGCACGCATTCACATGCTTTATTTTGCACTCTTTTCTTCTGTTGCTGTTTCTTTTTTCCTGGGATATCTCTGGTATGGACCTCTCTTTGGAACAATTTGGAATACCAATATGGGATTTACTCCAGAATATAGGGAGAATCAAAAAACCAAACCAATAGCGAAGGTTGTATCGCTCAATATTCTTTCACAAATCGTCATTGTATTAGTACTGTATTCACTCTTACAAATAGCAGGAGTTACATCTATAGTTGGCGCTATTGAAATTATGTTTCTCGTATGGATTGGTATAGCAGTACCCATCGGACTTGAGTCCGTGCTTCGGGATAATAAGCCATGGATAATTTTTTTCATTAATACTACTTACCGCCTTGTTTCTTACCTCTGTATCGCTGTCCTTCTTATGGCTATTGCTCAATAAAAATTTTCTAAGCCGTGAATTCCACTCGTTGGCATCTGTATACAAATAGCGAAGACGCATGGCGTTCTATGCAAGAGGCGTGCATGAATGCACGCACGAATATTGAGATCGAACAATATATTCTTGACCCAGATAGCATAGGAAAAGCATTTATAGAACTTCTTATTCGCAAGCAACAAGAAGGAGTGCACATCCGTATTCTTTGCGATATGGTAGGCAGCTATGCACTGTATACTTCAAATATTCCGTACATTCTGAGTGGAATCGGAATTGAAATTCGCTTTTTCAATATTATCAAACCATGGCGGGTGCATACCATCTCTTCGTGGATATTTCGTGATCATCGGAAACTTATGACAATCGACAATAGCATTGGATTTGTAGGTGGAGTGGGTATTCGATCTGACATGAAAACATGGCGTGATACACATGTGAAAGTAACTGGCTCTATCGTGAAAGAAATGTGCTTTGCGTTTGAAGAAATGTGGGAAGCCGCTGGTACAGAAAATTTCTGGAAACGAATGAGGCAAACCCGTCGTTTTACGAAAGGATTTCATTTTCTTACAAACTCCCCTTTTATTCTGAAACGCTTTATCTACCAAGAACTTGTTCAAGCAATCAGGAACTCACGTCAGTATGTATATATTACAACTCCCTATTTTATTCCTGACCGAAGACTAAGAAGAGTACTAAGACTGGCAGCAAAACGAGGAGTTGATGTAAGAATCCTTCTCCCTAAACATTCAAACCATGAGATTGTTGATCGCGCTTCACGTACAGTATTTGATACTCTACTCTCTTCTGGAGTAAGGATATTTCTCTATACCGAAGAAATGCTTCACGCAAAAACCATGGTAACCGATGATGCGTGGGCGACGATTGGTAGTTTCAACTTAGATTCACTCAGTCTTTTCTACAATTATGAAGCAAACATCCTTTCAACCAAAGAACCCTTCGCGAGTGAAGTGAGGGAAATGTTTATAAAAGACACAAATCATGCTGAAGAACTCACACTCACAACTTGGAGATCAAGGGGCACATACCAGAAGTTTCTCGAATGGTCCACATTCCCTTTTCGAAGGTTTCTCTAGATGTTTGTAAAAAAGGCTAAAAAATGCTATAGTACTCATCTATTAATCATTAGTTTATATTCTCTTTGAGCACAAACGTACGCATCAATCATCAGATTAAAGCACCGGAGCTTCGCATTATCGGACCTGAAGGTGAAAACTTTGGTGTCATGTCTCTCTCAGAAGCTCTCGCAAAATCTCAGGAAGTTGGTTTTGACCTTATTGAAATATCTCCAAATGCCAATCCCCCAATCGGCAAAATCATGGATTACGGCAAATATCAGTATGCCGAAAACAAAAA
>JAYVXX010000163.1:0-3252 GCA_043784805.1 Minisyncoccota bacterium
GATGCGCTGTTAGACATCCCGATGACAAAACACGATAGCAAGAGACGCACAAACTACTTGATTAATATCAAGCCAATCATGGAAGAGATTGAACAGGAAAGATTGCAAGTAGTCGGAACCTATGCTGAAAAAGATGAGAATGGTACATTGAAAGTTGACCAGAATGGTAGCTATGTTTACCCTACAGAAACTTCTGACGCTTCCGCTCGAAAAGATTACTCTGCTTATTTAGACCAGCCAGTAATCATAGAAGTAACTCCTGAAAAAGAGAATCAATACCTAGAAGTTTTAGCCTTACTAGAAGTTACTGAACGAAAGTTTGGTAGCAAAGATGGAGAACAATATGATAGAATCATCAAAGCGTTCCAAACCGGCTTCCGGATTGCGCCAGAAGCAGAATAAGGAATTTTTCACTCTTTCAAAAGGAGATGCTAAATCAAAGCTTGAATGGATCGCAGGGATTGCTAGGCTGCTCGATGCAGGATGGGAAGTAGATGTGGTACAATTAAGTAGGCCTAAGAAGTAGGAGGATGTGTGCAGATGGCAGAGATGGATGAGAGCGCCTTCGTGATTTACGACGATGAGGGTAAGCTCCAAACGACAGAACTACCGTACAACTGTGCTTGTGCTTTTGTCATTATGCGCGATCTGCAATACCATGAGATCGAACATGAACCGAAGCTCAAGGCGTGGTACTTCTTCTGTTCCCGAAATATCTCATGCTAACAATCTAGGGTAGTGCATTAATGGCTACCCACTCAAAAATAAATGCGTTCACGCACTTATCTAATCATTAAGACAAGGATTTAAAACTATGTTTTTAGATGAAACTCCTGCTGAAGAAACAACAGTTCCAGCTACTGAAGCTGAAGCTCCAGCTACTGAAGCTCCTGCTACAGAAGAAGCTGCTGCTTAACAATTAACATCAATTAGTATGTTTTTAATTTCATTGCTTGTTACTTTGTTAGTAGTGGCGATAATCATATACGTTGTAAATCTAATTATTACACCTCTTTGGTGTAAACTTAGGTGCCACAACTCCATTACTTAGATAGCTAAACAAAGCAAAGACCCGAAAACTCATTGCGAGAACTCGGGTCTTTTTGCGTTTATTCTTCATTTGCACCTGGCACACGATGTAAACATCACTTGTGCGACTGTGCTTTCAAAACAAAACCTCCATACATCATGTGGTGGATTGCTCCACACTTCCTGTGTTCCGTCCCAGTAAGTAACGAACATATGGGCAACGAAGATACCGAGTGGTTCTTCTTGATGGTTCTTGGTATGCTTGCACATCACCAGAACCATATGTTTTGGTATGCCTTTGCTAAGGTGGCTCATGGATTCCTCCGTTTAAGACGAAATCCTTGACCTGTGAGTACGAAGCAAGTCCTGATCCCCTGATGTAATTCCCCCAGAGAAACAGAACGAAGCTGTCGATATACGCTTCCTTTTCTTCGGGCGGCAGAGCAGGGCGATTGGTGGCATAAGCCTCCAATTCCATCGCAAGGCGGAACTTCCAATCAGTCCCGTATCTTGTACGGAGAGCCATACAACCGCTTGGATAGGAGTTCATCTGCCGAACATGGGTCATTTCATGCTTGAGGATGGTGTTTACAGTTACACCGTCCTGCCCTGCTTTGATCCAGATTTCTGGCTTTCCTGCCGAATCGCAGGTAGTCGCACCTGCTGTCGGTAGATCGGCCTTGAAACGTACCACGACCTGCCCATAGGCGTTGTGAGCCAGGTAGAGGTTGTGCAACACGATCAGCATTGCAGCAACACACCACCAGATGAACCAACGCTCCCATTTGCTCGGCGGCATAATTCTCCTGGGTTCTTTTCGCATGGTCAGCAGTGGTTGGCTGCAAGGAAGATGATGAACAACTCAACGATCAGCCAACGTGAAACTGGGTGCTTCATTTTGCCCTCCTGTTGATTGCTACCATGAAGTAATCAGGATCAAGCCAGAAACTGTTGATGATCTCCGCAATCTGATCCGCTGTGCAGTTGCTGAATAGCAAGTGCCAGGCTTCGTGTTTGTTTCGGGGTACTGTTGAAAGATTTTCACTTTCATTCGTTCCCCCAATTGAACGTGGCTTGCGGTGATGCTTGTCTGTTTGCTTTCTCGATTTGGACATTACTCCTCTGGATCAAGGTTGCAAAACGCATCGTTGATTCGGATTTCTTCGAGCTTTTCCTTGATGACCTTGCAAGCGACGCACTCTCCATCAATGTAGAGGCGAATCTTGTCGCATTCCTTGCAATACATTCGGGGATGATACATACCTACCTCCGTAGAAATGTGAACCTCCTTTAGCGCGCGTTCTAAGCCCAGCCCTCAATCAATTGAAGGCTGAAATAAAACACTATTGTTGAGCGTGGTCTGCAGCAAACTGTGTAACCGGTTGACCTGTGAAGAAAGTTCTTAGGATGAACAATCCTATAGCGATAGCCAACAAAACAAATGGCATGGCCTTTGCTGGAATTACTGCTGTAAATTCTGGTAATTGTAATATCCCCACAACGGCGATCAAAACTGCTAACCAATTGATTTTAGATTGAAAGATAGATTTCATAAATTTATAATTATTGTTTAAGTACTACTGGATTAATTGGAAACTGAGCAAATTGCGCAGCTGACAGCTCGACCTTTTTAACTGTCTTCCCTGCTGTTGCTTTTTGGTATGTAGGAAAATCTACAAACCCGAATAGTTCTTCGCCAGCTTGCAGGTACAATGTACCGCTGCCAACTTGATTTACTATAATCATGTCTTCTCCTTGAGGAGCCGAAGCTCTTCTTATTAATAATTGTTGTGCTACCCAGTCCCACACGATGTTTTGATAAGCACCTGCGAGTCCTAGTGGGTCAGAGTAGTCATAGTAATGTGTCTTATCCTGTTGCTTTGCTGTCTCATAAAATCCATGCGCAAGTTCATGTAAAGTAAGCTTAGAAACGAGCCATATCCCCGATCCGTTTTTAAAATTCATCTCTATACTAGCGTTCTCTGCTTTGTTCTGAATCATGATAGGATTACCGGCAGTCATTAATCCTTGAATATTTCCTTGAACATTTCCTTGCCAGTCATTAGTGTCGATCCAAAGAACTACACAGTCATAACCCTTAGCAAGCGGTGTAATATTCTGGTCATACCAGCTTTGGTCAACGCAGTATTCGTGAATAATTACACCTCCATGGTTTGTATCAGGAAAGGTTCCTCTGTCGCTATAAACAGGAGTTAGTGATGT
>JAYVXX010000164.1:0-10408 GCA_043784805.1 Minisyncoccota bacterium
CAACACAAAGAAATAAAGATGACCGACAATGAAAAAGACTCTCTCTGGGAGGGTATTTCAAAGCAGACATTTCTTAAAGAGGAAAATCTTGTTGTAAGAAAACCAATACTCTCTCGTCTCTATTATCGAGGGCTGCTACCAGCCATTAGTCAGCAGAGTATATCTTTTGGAAAGAAAAAGTATGCCCTTGGTCTCATTGGAGGCACGCTCATTGTAACTGGAGGACTATCAGCATTTGCAGAAATGGCATTACCAGGAGATCTATTGTACCCTGTCAAAACAAAAGTGACAGAACAAGTACAAGTAGCTCTCTTAAGTACCCCCGAAGAGAAAGCAACCGCTGAAGCCATTCTCGCAACAAAACGACTTGAAGAAATAGAAACCTTAGCGTTGACAGGGAAACTTGACCAACTTAAAGCAGAGCTCGCAGCCGAGGACTTCAATTCACATGTTCATAAATTTGAACAACATTTGGATGAGCTTCAAGCTAACAAAGAGTTTAGTGTTGTGACCCGGATTGGAATATTCTTTCAAACAAGAATAGCAGTTCATGCTGCAGTTCTTAAGGATATGAATCTCAACAACACTATTACAAATAAACAGACTGTGGGGGCTTCTCTCTCAGCAGTTGTCGTACCTCTTCAGAAGAAAGTACTTGAGGCAATGGTACCGATAGCTATTGTCACAGAAAAAGCATTAACAATTACCATGCCTAATGTTACAAAAGTTGCCACTATTAAAAATACTACAACTACTGAAAAACAACCTGTTGCGTTGTATATTGATACAAAGGAAGCAAAGTCGTACCTCCAAAAGTTACATGAAGACGTAGGAACTCCTGCACCAATCCTAGATGCTACACTCACGAACATTGCTCCGGTACGTATACCGTAAGACTTTGTTCTTGAGAGGGTAGCATCTCTAGTTACTTCCTAATGAGAGAGAGAAGGACTGGACGTTTTTGGCGAAACTCTCTTTGTATCAGTTTATCAATGTCTTACTAAATCACACCTTACTTACAAACTACTATGAAAAATTTACATTCTCGATCAATTGGTTCTTATGCAGGAGGCTTAGCGCTTGTCGCTCTTGTTGGAGCAGCATTTACTTCACAGGCATTCGCATTCGTCAGAATCGAGTCTCAGCTTGACTTCGGAGAGACAAATGCAGACGTCACAAGTCTTCAGGAATTCTTGGCATCAGACTCTACTCTTTACCCACAAGGACGAGTTACTGGTTACTATGGTTCTCTTACTAAGGCAGCTGTCATGCGTTTCCAAGGAAGATACGGACTAGCTCAAGTTGGACGTGTTGGCCCTATGACACGAGATAAGATTAATGAGCTTATTGGCACAGGAGGAGTTTCAATGGTTGGGGGAGTATCTCCAGCCCTGTCTATGTCCTCAGTACCAGCTATCACAGGAACTACTGCAACTTTTAACTGGATGAGTTCTAATAAAGTTGCGCTTGGAAGAATGTATTACAGCACATTCCCTCTTCAGATGAATGAAGGAGACCTCAATTCAAATGGTTTCGCAGTCACCAGTGGCCAGCTTGGAAGCTACGATAATGTTGCACGTAATTCTCAGTCATCATATATCTCCGGTCTCCAGCCTAACACTACCTACTACTACACCATCGTTGGTACCGACCTTGCTGGAAATGCTAGTGTGATAGGTCCTAATAATACATTCCGAACTAACTCACAGTAATAGAACCTAGAGAGTTCCACGCAAATCTTACTTATTAAATTAAAAGAAAATAATCACACAACTCTATGTTAACTACAATTGCAATAATCCTCGTCGTCCTTTGGCTTCTCGGATTCCTAGGGTTCCATATTTTAGGCAGTTTCATTCATATCCTCCTCGTTATCGCAGTTATATTGTTTCTTATTCGTATAATACGAGGTGAGAATCCATTACACTAAGTGATAGCAATTAAAGAGCCATTCCTTTAAGGGATGGCTCTTTAATTTGGGAAAGATGTTCACAGTATGGGTTTGACGTATGATACTTAGCACGCTAAGATTAAAGAGTGAAAGCAAAAATACCTCCTATTTCAAATGGAGAAAGTTGTACTGTTGAGAGTAATTTTAGTAGTAGCATGATGCACTCACTACATCGTTTATACTTTGATATTCAAAAGCGCTTAGAGCATGTACTTCTCTCTGATCAAGGACTTTCTTTCTCTCAGTTCATGATAGTTACTGGCTTTACATTGAAAAAAGATTCAAGCCATCATATCACTCAGGCAAAACTTGCAGAGTGTCTTTATCTTTCGGAAGTGACTGTGAGTAGACATATAAGCACGCTCGTTAAGAAAAAATTCCTCACTAAAGTAAAGGATACAGCTAACAAGAAATCGTACCAGATTTCTGTCACACCAAACGGAGTCCTTGCCTACGAGAAGGCGAAGTGTACTATTACAAAAGAACTCGATGACTACTTCTCTCCCATTTCAAAAGCGAACCAGAAGATGATTATACATAACTTCACCAACGTCATAGTATCACTTCAGCAGAAGAAGTGATGACTCTCTCAATCTATTACTCACCCGCACCTTATTTACTTTTATTTATCCGCTATGACTACATATCTCAAAAAACCATTTTACTTCGTACAGGACCTCTACACAAAAATGTCTCTCTGGTTTAGGCAGCAGTCAAAAAGACAGCAGATAGGCACAGTGCTTATTGTGGTGGCAGTTCTTGCGGTCATTGTTAAGGTGCTTTTTAGTGGGCATGCAGAAGCCGAGTCAGTTACAACAGTCCCTAAAGAAGTGAAGGTGGCATCCGTAGCTTCATTTACTGACGGAGAAGGTGACTTTCCTCTCATTGGAACAGTGACCTCCATGAGTGAAGCGACTATCCGTGCTGAAGGAAGTGGCAAGTTAGTCAGAGTCTACAAGAAGCTTGGGGATAATATTGGAGCAGGTGGTGTGATTGCTGAATTTGAAAATTCTGCCGAACGAGCGTCAGTTCTACAAGCAGAAGGAGCCTATGAGCAAGCAAAGGCTAGTAGGGATATCGTGATGATCAATAGTGGACAGGCAGGGAGCTCTCTTACAGATACCAAGACTCAGTCGCTGAATGCCATATCAAGCGCTTATACGACTATGGATGATGCTGTACATGGCAAGACCGACCCTGCATACACCAATCCGAAATTTGATCAGGTAAAACTCGCCATATCAGTGCCGGATGCTAATCTCTCAACCAACCTCGAAAGGAAAAGGAGGTTGATAGAGACTCTTCTTCTTAATCGTGAAGCAAAAAATAAGACTCTCACCATAGAAAGTGACCTCGCAACCGAGCTCGGGGCAGTGCAAGGAGAGGTACAAACTATTAAATCATACCTTGATGACCTTTACACGGCGTACAGTAAGGCGGTGTCCGACGCAAACTTCAGTCAAACCGCACTGGATACTGGTAAGGCAAATGTCCAACTGGCCCGCCAAGCAATCGCAGCAACCCTCTCAGGTGTTGTCACTGCCAAAACTACTCTCTCTGCCAGTGTGACCGCCAGTCAAGTAGCTGGAAATCAAGGTGTCGAAACTGGAGCAATCGCGAGTTCGGAGGCCCAAGTGAAACAGGCTCTTGGTGCGTACAATGGAGCACTGTCTCGTCTTGAGAAGACTGTGATACGCAGTCCAATAACTGGAACACTTAATTCTCTTACGATACGTACAGGTGACTACGTCAGTGCCTTCACGCAAATTGCTGTTGTCTCAAACAACGGAGCACTCGAGGTCATCTCATTCGTAAATGAGGATGATGCCAAGCGTATACGTATCGGCGAACCAGTAACCATCAATTCTACAGTAGGAGGTGTTGTCACACGTATTGCAGAAGCTATTGACCCAACAACCAAAAAGATTGAAGTACGTATCGGCATCAAGGATATTAAGAGTACTCTCGTGAATGGTCAGTCTGTACGAGTCATTATTACTGAAGATAAGAAGGATAAAAAAATATCTTCTAAGAAGGACTCTCATGGACCAATTATTATTCCTATTGCAGCACTGAAGCTTACCCCTCGTGGAGGAAATGTCTTTGTAGTGAGTGCGACAAATACACTCATCGCACTTCCTGTTAAAGAAGGAGCTATTATGGGAGAAGAGATACAAATTTTAGAAGGACTTAGAGGAAACGAATCCATTGTCATGGATGCTCGAGGACTAAAGGAAGGTCAGGTCGTAAAAGTGGCTACGAAATAGTATGAAGTATCTGCTATACCCTAACCACTAACCTCTACACACTAGTACTTATGCACTCCCTCTGGTTATTTTTCCTTAGAAAACGAGCATTCACCTATATGATTATGTTCGTGTTTGTCACGATTGGATTGTACTCGCTCGTGCAGATTCCCAAAGAATCAGCGCCGGAAGTGGTCGTCCCTGTTGGAATTGTGACCACTGTCCTCCGTGGCGGAGCTGGTGAGGATGTTGAGAAGCTTGTCACTAACAAGTTAGAAGAAGAAATCATCAATGTAGAAAATATCGATAAAGTTACCTCATCTTCTCAAGAAGGAGTATCTGTCATCACTGCACAATTCAATGCTTCTGCTAATATTGAAAAATCAATTCAGGATTTGAAAGATGCAGTTGATAAAGCTAAGCAGAAGCTACCAAGTGATGCAGAACAACCATCAGTGACGAAAGTCAACTTTTCCCAGCAACCGATCCTCATCCTTTCTATTTCCCAGGATCTTTCCCCTGCTGGACTTACACGCTTAGGAGATGACCTTGAGAAAGAGATTAGGAAAGTAAAGGGAGTGTCTCAAGTAGACATCTCAGGAACAAGAAAGAAGCAAGTACAGGTAGTTCTTAGGAAGGACAAGCTTGCTGCCTATGGTGTCTCTATCAACCAAGTCATTCTAGGTATACAAGGGGCGAATGCATCCTTCCCAATTGGAAGTATTACTGTGGCGGACGTGGACTACCCAATCAAGTTTTCAGGTTCAATTGACCAAGCAAATCAAGTCCCAGACATCACTCTTCTATCTCCTTCAGGCACCACTATCTATCTTCGAGACATCGCCTTTGTGGCGGACGGACTTGAAGCTCCAAAGACATTTTCTCGGGTCTCGGTCTTAGGTGCTCCTTCCCAAAACGCCCTCACGCTCAATATCTACAAAAAAACCGGTGGAGATGTCACACAAATCGGTAAGGCGGTTAAGGATAAGATTGACTCACTCAAGTCTTCCATGCTCTTAAACGCGGATGTTGTTGTTTCATTCGATGGAGGTGAGCGTGTCACTAAAGACCTCCGTGAATTATCTCGTGTGGGTCTTGAGACAGTGATACTTGTAATGATAGTACTTCTTCTTACCATTGGATGGCGCGAATCTCTCGTAGCTGGTCTTTCTATTCCTCTCTCATTTGTGATGGCATTCATCGGACTCTATCTCTCTGGGAACACCATCAACTTCATTTCACTCTTTTCTCTTATTCTTGCTATCGGCATCCTAGTTGACTCGGGTATTGTTGTGGCTGAAGGCATCCATACACGAATCAGGATATATGGAAATGTCGGTGAAGCAGCACTTGCTACGATAAAAGAGTATGCGTGGCCACTCATTGCCGGCACCATGACTACGGTTGCTGTATTCGCGCCACTCTTTTTCCTCTCCGGTGTCACTGGGCAGTTCATCTCGTCAATTCCTTTCACAATCATCTTCGTCTTAGTCGCTTCTATATTCGTTGCGCTCGGTATGGTCCCACTCTTAGCGACAGTGCTCACCAAGCATACTGAAGAACATAGTCGCTTTGCAGAACTTCAAGAAAAATGGTTTTTAAAAATAAAGAACTGGTATAAAGGATTTCTAGGAACCATTCTGCGTGATAGAACCATACAAAATAGGTTCCTTTTGGGACTAGGTACAGCCTTTATTATTGCAGTCTCACTCCCGATAACAGGACTTTTGAAAGTTCAGTTCTTCCCACAGGATGACCAAGGCCTCTTGTATGTCACTATTGAAAAGCCTCAAGGGACACCGCTGCTTCAAACTGACCTTGCTGTGCGGAAAGTTGAGGAGATACTTTATGACGAGAAGTATGTGACGTCATTCGTGACAACTGTTGGGGCTGGATCCGCGTTCTCAGGCAAAGGCTTTGGAGTAGGTGGAGGAACTACGAAGATTGCAAACATTACAGTACTACTTACTGACAAGAATAGTCGAAATAGAACATCTACCCAGATCATGGCAACTATACGTAAGGACCTTGCTACTATCGATGATGCGGATATCAAAGTTGACCAAGGTAACAATGGTCCACCAAGTGGCACACCAGTACTCATCACATTCAAAGGTGACGACCTTGAGGCACTTTCACTTTTGGCTGACAAGGGAGAAACACTTTTGAAAAGTATTCCAGGTACGCTTGACGTCGTCACTTCTCTTGGGGATGATGGGACACAATTTGAAATTATCATTGACCGTGCAAAAGCTTCCCTCTCAGGTCTTACTGCTACCCAAGTAGCACAAGTTCTGCGTGCTTCCATTGCTGGTACGACAGCTACCACTATCAAAAAACAAGGTGACGATATCGATGTGCTCGTAAAAGTTGACTTAAATGCTGATTTTATTAATCCTGAAGATACTATTAAGACGACCCTAGATACGATCAAACAGCTCTCTATAGCAACACCTAATGGTGGCAGTGTTCTTCTTGGATCTCTCATTAGATCAAAGGTCTCTGAGAGCCGTTCTGTCATAAGTCATGAAGATGGAAAGCGTATCTCAAGTATCGGAAGCCAACTGAAGAATGGTGCAACAGCGCTTGAAGTTGTGGCGGCATTCAAGAAACAAGAAGCAACACTTAACATCCCGAAAGGAGTTGAAATAGATTATGGCGGAGAGAATGAGGATGTACAGAAAACCTTCAAGGAAATGGGGTTTGCACTCTTGGCTGGCATGGCAGGAATGCTTCTCATACTTGTCCTTGAATTTAATTCATTCCGCTACGCATTCTATCTCTTATTCACTATTCCCCTCTCTCTTATCGGAGTTCTTACCGGTCTTACGTTAACTGGGCAAACTCTTTCGTTCTCTTCAATGCTCGGACTCATTGCTCTTGCTGGGGTGATTATCAACCATGCTATCATCCTACTGGACTCGATACTTCATCGTCTCGCTCATGAAAAGGAACAGGAGCACCCAGCGAGCCTCCATGAGATTATTATTGAGTCTGCTTCAGTGAGGTTACGCCCAATTGTGCTCACAACAGTGACAACAGTTGTCGGCATGATACCACTCGCTGGAGTCTCTGCACTGTGGGGACCGCTAGCCTTCGCTATTATGTTCGGACTAGCATTTGCCATGATACTTACATTGGTGCTTATCCCAACATTCTTCTATAGATATCCAGGAAAAGCCTACGAAGACATGAAGTAAATGTATTCCTATTGAATCAAGAGACATACGTAGTATACTTCTCTATATCTATGGAACGTAAACCGCTTATCTATCTCCTTATGACTATCGGTACGTTAGTCGGAGGGTATATCCCTAACATCTGGGGAGCGGATTTGTTCTCTGTGAGTAGTGTCATCTTAGGAGCAGTGGGCGGATTCGCAGGTATATGGCTTGGCTACACAATGGGTTCATAAAGTACGTATCTTACAAGTATGAATGTACGTCAAAAAAATTATATTTTTATTGTGAGTGTTATCTGCTCTGTTGTAGTTGGGTATACGTACTTCTTGCACAAGCAGAAAGAATACCTGGCAATCACCTCCTATGATGACTGTGTCACCTCTGGCTATGAAGTGACGACGACATTTCCAGAAACCTGTAGTATGCCTGGTAAAAAATTCTTTAACCCTCGGCAAAAGGCATCACCACCGCAAACTTCTCTCGTGGTTCCAATGTCCAAAAATGACTTTGAGAACATGACCTATGTACTTGAAGGAGAAAATGTCACGTTTAAGAATGGTGTTGGTGAGATACTCTCTGATCCTCTTCTTAAGCGAAGCACAACAACTCTTACTGTTACAGGAGCACCACTTTTATTTGATATAAATGAAGATACTGCTACAGATACCGTAGTTCTTCTAAAAACATTAGCTAAAGATCCTGGGACTATGCCATCATATTATATTACTGCATCGGTAAGCCTCCACACGGGTTATACTGGGGTCAATATGATATATCTCGGTGATGATGTGGCATCTCCAAGTCTCGTCTATAAGAATGGTGGTATTCATCTCACCTACACATCAATACGAACTAAGAAAGAAGAGATGCGGGATTTTATTTTCGACGCTTCGCTCCTCAAAGAACGTAGATAAATTGCCGTAGCTTCTAGCTATTCCGCTGTTCGTCTGAAGTTGGGGTTACTCATCCAAGGATAAAGGTTTTTCTTACTTGAAAAGTCACTAATATTTAAAGTGGTTGCTTTCTTAGCTATAAGAGAGAATCCTGCAGTAGAAGAAGATCCTTCCGGTGTTGGTTGTACCAGAAATATTAAGACACCATTTCTGCCTACACCCCATGTACCCTTACCGAGAAGGACTTCACCAGCATCTGTCTGACTACTAATCTCCATAGTCGTATCGTCATGAAGTTTAAGGAGTGTGGTGTGGGAACATCCAGAATCAGAAGCACACTGGTACCTGCCAGAAAATATTTCTGTTGCTGGTACGCCGGAATTGGCTGCATCACTCGTGGTGACTGCTTGGATGATAAGATCTTGACCTGTTAAGGTATGGGCATAATAGCCGACACCCAGGAGCACACAAATAATGAAACTGTAAGCAATATATCGGAGCATTATGAAAGGAAGTATAGCATTTCCTAAGACCCGGTTGCTGTGGACAATGCTTTTACAAAAGGAAGTGGAAGAGAAGCAGAGATTACGAAACCAGATGAATTCTTATGCCCTCCTCCACCATACTTCGCTGCCAGTGTCGTCAGGTCAACTTCACCGTTTCCACGAAGTGAGACTTTGAGCAGCCCATTATCAAAACGATATGCAATAGAGAATGGTGGGTATTTTTCATAAAGCATGCGAAGTGCAATCGACTTCTCATTAAGCGGCAGATGCATATTGATGCACGGCACCGTATAACCTTCAAAGACGACAAAGTCTGGTTTACTGATTATCGCCTCTATAATAAGGAGGAGATACTCATGCTGTATGTGACCAGCAGCCCGGATTCTTACCAACCCCTCTTCCGTGCTGAAATCTTCAAGCAGCATCCTATACGCTTCGAATATGTACTGTTTGGAAAGAATGTATGTGATGAGGTCAACTTCGTTACCCTCCTTGTCTTTCGCCAGATCGATGATTTCCAACATTTGGATAAATGGAGGAACCGTACTTCCTGTAAAATATTCCCAAGCGAGATATGATGCAGCATGATCTGATTTAAAGACATGTTCCTTAACAGCTGTAACCGCCTCTTCTGCTGAAATGTGATGATCAATTACCACCAGTCTCCTATTATTCTTTTCTAATTCCAAAAGTACCTCCTTCGGATAACTGAAATCTAGCACGTAAACTTCCTTCCCAATGAGACCTTCTGGTGGGAGCACCCTATCACTGCACGCAATATATGACGCTGTATTTCCGAACTTCTGATACGCAGCAAAGGCTGAGCCGAAGCCATCCTGG
Source organism: Minisyncoccota bacterium (assembly GCA_043784805.1). Lineage (GTDB taxonomy): Bacteria > Patescibacteriota > Minisyncoccia > Phycocordibacterales > UBA5272 > UBA11704. Next base: position 9,619 of record JAYVXX010000164.1, read on the forward strand.
CAATGCGCGTGATAGATAACAACAATATCTTGTAAGATACTTTCAGTTTGGTCTTGAGTTTGCATATCGGAAAAGTATAGCATATATGCCTTTATAAAAGGCTCTTTGGGTTGGTAGGAACTGACAAATTCTTTAATTTGTGTTATCATAGAAACATCTGGCGAGAAGCCTCTTTTTATTTATATGGCAGTCGAAAAACAAATTCCAATTGGTGGTGAAGTCGTCCTTCGTTTTGAGGAAGTGACTTTCAACTACAGCGAGAACAAGCCCGTCCTCCACGAGTCAAATTTCCTCATCCGTCGTGGCGCTAAGCTTACGCTTATGGGCCAAAATGGTGCAGGCAAGTCCACACTGTTCTCCATGATCATGGGAGAACTTCATCCGGAAGAAGGACGTGTCATCGTAGGTCAGGGACTCCATATAGCCATAGCGAAGCAGTATATCCCACATACACAATGGTCACTTACCGTACGTGAATTTCTCGAGCTTGCTTTTGAAGAAAAGATCTACGACATCGACAAGCGGGCAATTGGGGTATTCGAGACTGTTGCCTTGAATGTCCCCCTTGAGAAGCATATCAAGGATCTTTCTGGAGGACAGAAAGGCCGACTCCTTATAGCACAGGCTCTTATCCAGGAACCGGATATCCTTCTCTTAGACGAACCGACAAACAATCTCGACAAAGCAGGTATCCAACTCCTGACTGATTTCATGAAGTCGTACGACAAGACGGTTATCGTGATTTCTCATGATGCAGATTTCTTGAACTCATTTACACACGGCGTCATCT
>JAYVXX010000165.1:0-3206 GCA_043784805.1 Minisyncoccota bacterium
TCGCGGAAACTGGAGATCCAATCTGGGCCAGTATCCCGTAGAAGATGGTCTTTCGTATTGATAGTCCGAGGCTTCGGAATACCGTCAACGTCCCGATGATCTTTGGAAGTTCATGGGTGATGATACCGATTGTGGCCGCATAGCCTAAAAGCGGGCTTACGAGGTAGGTCATCCCGATGACTGCGCCATCTATGAGCGAGTGGAATGCCTCGCTGATGACAACGCCTTTCGCTCCTTCAAGTTCACTGGCGTGGCTGTGTGTATGTGAGAATTTGGAAAGTATGAAAAGCGTGATTCCAGCGGTCACGGCACTCACGATGATATCACCAAAGCCCAGTGTCGTACCATGCTCATGTATAGTATCCCCAACCGCGACGACAAGTAAGATGAGTCCGAAAATCAGAAGTACAGTCTTCCATACTCCGGTAAAAAGGCTGCGACGTAGAAGGAGCGCGACAACCGCCAAGAGTGGAAGCACGCTTGCTGAAAGTGCCATGAATATGAAGTTCGTCGTCATGAGGATGCTAGTAAGTGTAGCGCAAGTATGGGTATATATGCAAGTTAATCGCATATAAATAGACTGCTCTGTCGCTCTATGATATAGTGATCGCATGGCATCATATACGAAAGAAGAAATAGAAACATTGATACAGGAAGCAGGCTTGCGGGTCACCGGACACCGCATATCAGTCCTTTCTACAGTGGCAAAAGTTAAGCAGCCTATCACGGTATACGAGCTTGTCGATGTACTTAGGAAGAAGGAGAATATCGACCAGGCGACCGTCTACAGGAACCTCGCGACGCTCCACGAGTCAGGTCTGCTTCGCAGACTGGACTTTAACCACGGCCATGCCCATTATGAGCTTGAAACTGGGAGGGCCTCTCACCAACTGGTATGCCACACGTGTGAGACTATCGAAAAGATAGAAGGAATCTCAATTGATGATGCTGTGAAAAAGATGCTGAAGAAGAGTAAGAAGTTTAAGAATGCGACAACACACTCAATTGAAATATACGGTCTCTGCAAGTCCTGTGCTTAGTTTGGTCAAAAATTACTCCATCTACTTTGTCGTTACGAGATTTTTCTCAGTCAATGTAGATTTACTACACCTCCTTCCAAAAATCTCTAGACTCCTCGTATCTAAAGCAATTTTTGACCAAACTATTCTTGCTTATTGATTATTACTTGCCTATAATAGAATTATGCTAAAACTACATCAAAAAGCGCCAACGTTTTCATTACAAGATCAGGATGGTAAGACTCATACACTCGAGCAATATGTAGGAAAGAAAGTCCTTATCTATTTCTACCCAAAAGATGATACACCTGGATGTACGACAGAAGCCTGTAACTTTAGAGATAACTATGCTGCACTATCGGATGCTGGACTTGTGGTATTGGGAGTGAGTAAGGATAACGTGAAGAGTCATAAGAAATTCGCGGAAAAGTTCGAGCTGCCATTTCCGCTTCTCTCAGATGAGGATGGCACAATGTGCGAAGCCTACGGCGTCTGGATGAAAAAGAAATTCATGGGGCGTGAGTACCTGGGCATCGCGCGTATGAGCTTCCTCATAGATGAGAAGGGGACTATCGCCAAGATCTACGAGGAGGTTAAACCTAAGGAGCACACCCAGGATGTCGCGATGGATATAGTATAGAAAAATAAAAACCACCCCCGTAGAGATGGTTCAGTGTGATTTTCTCACACAGTAAGAGTGTTACTGTGCAGCAATCTGTGGTGAGTAGAAGCGGACGCCCTTTGGAGGCTCAAACGTGCCTATCTGCCAAAGGCATTCCTTCGTGTCATCAAGCAACTCCGCAAGCCAGGCCATGAATGCTTTCCTGCACTTGATAGTTTCTGTGCGATAAAAGATGCCCCGGAAGGTGAACCCAACCCATGCGCTGTTTGCATAAACCTTTTCAGGCACATTCGCTGGTAGATGGTGATCGCCTGCGTTGCCAGAGAACTGGCCACTCGGGTAATACTTAATCACGATGGACTTCTTCAGCTCAGCAAGCTTCGCAAAAAAGCGTTTGATGAGATTCGCTTCCTGCTCCATTTGCACGCGGTATGCCTGGTCATCCCCATTTTTTAGGGTAACTTTGTCAGCCATTTACTTTTCCTTCGATTTAGATTCGAATGTACAAAATGTGACTTTATCTCTTTTTTGGGATATTGCCACTCTCTTTTTTTGTGGGGAGTCCGTTATCCGGTGCCACACAGTTATCCTACGCCTCTATCTACATGTTGTAAAGGGAAGAATGGGCAGCTATTAGACTTTAGACTGTAGCTGGTAGCCAACCATACAATACCAATTCCAAAGCCCTGTCCAAAGGACAGGGCTTTGTGCTTAAAAGCTACAGTCTACTAGCTAAAGTCTACAGTCTATTTTGCCAGCGCCTGATCAATCATCGCCTTGAAGTATTCGTATGGTCGCGCTCCGTCGATTGCGCCTACAACTTCGTATCCTTTCCGTGTCTTTACGAGTACAAATGATGCAGGAGTTCCTTGAACTCCAGCTGCGATGCCGTCATTGATAGAGTTATCAATGATCGCTTTTGATTCAGCACTACTCATGCAGCTAGCAAATGCTTTAGCATCGAGCCCTACACCACGCGCGATGTCCTCCTTCCCAGTTATTGGAAGCTGGGTACTCTTGTGGTCAAGTTGGTATCCAAAGATTGAGTCAATATATTCATAGTATTTCTTAGTACCCCCAACTTTTCCAGCACAAGCGATGGCACGTGCCTCGTCGTATGCGTGCGAATGGATCTGTGTCAAAGGGAAATGTCGATAGACGAAAGCAATCTTATCAGCATAATCAGTACGAAGTTTTTTAATAGTAGGAGAGACTTGCACACAGAACGGACATTCTGGATCAGCATATTCCATCAAGATGACATTACTTTTTACTTTCCCTTCAACGTAGTCTGTATCATCAATAGGCTTTCCTGTGAACATAGTAGTCGGTGAGGATGCTTGTCCGCCATTTGTTACGAGGCCATACCCAACGATGCCCAGCGCGATGAGCGCTCCACTGATGATGATTGCAATAGGGGTTGTGAGTACAAAAGAGCTGCGACCATTCGGCTCTCCTTTGCCATAATAAGTAAGCCCTGGAGCAACTTCGTTAGCTATCGGAGCATGAGGGTGCGCTTCATGTGGGGGATTCCCTCCTCTTTGGTGTTCATGAATGTGGTGTGA
>JAYVXX010000166.1:0-10306 GCA_043784805.1 Minisyncoccota bacterium
GTTATCATGGATACGCATAAGGCAGAAGTCGTGAGTGTCGGTTCTACTGTTACTGTCATGAGAAAGGGGAGCAAAGAAGAGAAGACATTTGCAATAGTAGGAAGCGAGGAAGCTGATTCTATCTCAGGGAAGATCTCAAATGAGTCGCCAATGGGCCAAGCTATTTTAGGCAAGAAGAAAGGAGACAAAGTTACTGTTCATGCTCCAAAGGGAGAGGTGGAGTACATGATTGTGGCAACAGTATAGAGATAGATATTAGAGATTAGATGTTAGATTTTAGATAAAGGCGCACCCGAAGGTTGCGCCTTTATCTTATCGACTAATCAAATACGATTTGGTATCATAGATGTCACTAGGTGTATCAGTCTAAAATCTAATCTCTAAAATCTACTTTCTACCCCTATGGCATCTCTTACAGAACTCCGCGCTGAACGACTCAAAAAACTTGAGGCTCTACAAGCTCTTGGCGCCTCAGCATATCCAAGCGTATCTAGGAAGACTCACGACCTCTCCAACATCCTTCTGGACTTTGTCTTGCTTGAAGGCAAAGGCACATCGGTCATCGTAAGTGGTCGCGTGATGACATCTCGTGGACAAGGTGCTATCGCTTTCATTGACCTCTATGATGGTACAGCTCGCATGCAGGTTGTAATAAAGCTTCCTGAATCTGAAGAGAGTACTATGAACTTTTATCGCGAATTTGTTGATACTGGGGACTTCATTGAGGTGACAGGAACCTTATTTGTTACCAAGTCCGGACAGCAAAGTATTCTTGTAACTGATATCAAAATGCTTTCAAAAGCACTCCTTCCTTTGCCAGATAAATATCACGGACTCCAAGACGAAGAGATTCGCATGCGCGAAAGATATCTTGATATATTGACGAACGATGAGTTGAGAGACCTTTTCATCAAGAAAGCCAAGTTCTGGGATGTGGCACGCAGTTTTTTAAAGAGAAAGAATTTCTTGGAAGTCGAAACCCCAACAATTGAAGTGACAACTGGTGGAGCTGAGGCTCGACCGTTTGCTACGCATCATCATGACTTTGATCTCGATGTCTTCATGCGTATTTCTGTTGGAGAACTTTGGCAGAAGAGATTGATGGCTGCAGGATTCCCTCGAACCTTTGAGATAGGAAGGGTCTACCGTAATGAAGGATCCTCACCGGAACATGTGCAGGAATTTACCAATTGTGAGTTCTATATGGCCTATGCTGATTACCAGGATGGTATGAGGCTTGTGGAAGAGCTCTATCGTACCATAGCACAGGAAGTTTTTGGTACAACACTCTTCACTACGCGAGGGCATACTTTTGATTTTTCTGATGAGTGGAAGCGGATAGACTATCGTGAGGAAGTGCTTCGGCAGACTGATATCGATATCAACAGTGCAAGTGACGAGGAGCTGGCCACAAAGCTACAGGAACTTCATGTGAAGTATGATGGCAATAATCGTGAGAGATTGACGGACACCCTATGGAAGTATTGCAGGAAAAACATCTCTGGTCCGGCATTCCTCATCAATCATCCACTCTTAGTCGCCCCGCTTGCAAAAGCCAACCAGGATGGTGTAACTGCACAGATTTTCCAGCCGATCTTGGCAGGTTCTGAAATAGGGAGAGGGTACAGTGAGCTAAATGATCCACTTGACCAACGAAAGCGTTTCGAAAAGCAACAACAGCTCCTTTCTGGAGGGGATGAGGAGGCGATGATGGCTGATTGGGATTTCGTAGAGATGCTCGAGCACGGCATGCCACCAACTTGTGGCTTTGGTTTTGGTGAGAGACTTTTCGCATTCTTAGCTGACAAGCCAATACGTGAAGTCCATATGTTCCCGCTCGTCCGTCCGAAGGAATAATACAATAATATATTCGCTATAATTTTGATTAAAACCCTCTGTGTCAAAAGGGTTTTCGGTATAATCCATAGCTTGTCAGTTTGAAAAAAACTGGACAAAAATCAACATATGTGGTAATATCTTTTCCAGGTGTCCTAACCACAAATAAACGGAGGTCTCTATATGTCAGTACCCAAACCAAAAGCGACGGATATGTTTCCGTCACAAACTGATGGCCCAGTGCCCAAGGATGTGAAAAGCTACGCGCTATTTGAGGAATTCAGGTTCCAAGATGCTCGCAAGGGAGATCAAGATGCTGTTTTGATGTACCAGGCGTTTGCTGCCATGTCACTATGGTCACACGACAAAGAAGTGTTTGAGTATCTTTACAGGGAAGGACAGGCTGCTGTGGATGGTTTACTTGTATTTCGGAGAGGTCTCGATGTCTCATCCGTTCCAAGGGCAGAAAATCCCATGGAAGGCCTATACAGCAAGGCGCTTCAAAAGCATTTGGAGATAAGAGCCGAAGGACTTTTTGTCCATCTGGAAGGGCTTATAGAGCAGGCATTCGAAAAGCTTGATGGGAATGGCATGGACGTGATAGCCTTCATGCGGCCCATCAATCAAATGGTGCTGTCCCTGTCGGAAGGGTTCCCAAAAGCGGACGATTTCTTCGCGATTACGGAGGAGTATTCGTTACGTAGTACTGTGTACTTGTGGGTTCTTCTCTACTTCCTTGCCGATGACAAAGCAGCTGCCCAGGTCCGGTTTATAAACCTTCTGTTTGAACTGACTGCTTCAGCCAGTTCTACCTAGTTGATTTGATGTCAATTTCGAAAACGCCCGAGCAATTAGGGCGTTTTTTCTTTTTTACCTGTAAGTCGTCATATAACAATAATTAGTCTATTTATCCACACAATTTTCTAGTGAAAAGGTAGTGTAGTGGAGTATAATGGGTCTCAGTGGGGCTAAGTGGGTGGGAGCTCAAAAAAGCCTTACTATACAGAGTATGCTAATCGGAAAGTACACACACGACCTCGATCCAAAAAAACGACTGACGCTACCATCAAAGTGGCGTACGGATCTGGGGAAAAAAGTTGTTGTGACTAGTGGACTGGATAATTCACTCTTCGTTTTTCCAATCAAAGAATGGGAGATAGTGGCACAAAAATTGTCACAATCAGGATTTGGAAATCAAGACAGCAGAAGCTTCAATCGTTTCATCTTGGGAAATGCTTTCGAGACCGATGTTGATGGGGCAGGACGTATCGTCATCCCTGATACACTCAAGGATTTCGCACGACTCTCTGACAAAGTAGTTCTCGCGGGGATGTATTCACGCGTGGAACTCTGGGATGAGAGTACGTGGGTAGCTAACATCTCGAAAGTAAATGGTGAAGCTGACGCACTCGCTTCTAAGTTGAATGACTTGGGAATCATCTAAGGACACATTTGTATGCATATTCCAGTACTTTTAAAAGAATCAATCGCAGGATTGGCAATCAAGGAAGACGGCGTATATGTTGACTGCACTACTAACCGTGGGGGACATAGCGAACTCATTGCTAAAGCTCTGTCTCTCAAAGGGATACTCATCTGTATCGACCTTGATCAAGATGCTTTAGCAGAAGCCCGCGAAAAGATAGAGAAGATGAAGCATTTACCAAAGATTCACTTCATTCAATCTAACTTTCGACACCTTCCTGCCATTTTGAAGGACCTCAAACTGACACATGTTGATGGTCTCTTGGCTGATCTAGGTATCTCCTCACAGGAATTGGATGAATCGAAGCGTGGGTTCTCTTTCCTCTACGACGAGCCGCTCATCATGACCTTCGATGCTCATCCCGAGGAAGATGTGACCACAGCGTACGATATCGTGAACTTCTGGAGTGAATCGACCATTGCTGATATTCTCTACGGATTTTCAGATGAACGGTATGCAAAGAGAATTGCTGCCAGAATTATCGCTAAAAGAGATGAGGAACCAATTAAGAGTACATTTCAACTTGTAGATATCGTACGCTCAGCGGTGCCAGCAATGTATCGTCATGGGAAGACACATTTTGCTACAAAGACATTCCAAGCACTTCGTATGGCGACCAATGATGAATTAGGGAGTATCAACGACCTCTTGACTGCCCTCCCTGATATTTTGGCTTCCAATGGGAGAGCATGCATTATTACATTTCATAGCACTGAAGATAGAATCGTGAAGCATGGGCTACGTGCACACATGGATACCTTAAAAGCAATTACAAAGAAAGCCATCATTCCAAGCAAGGAAGAGCTACATGCAAATATCCGAGCTCGCAGTGCACAGTTACGTATCGTAGAAAGAATATAAATATAACTATGCATCTCCAACACAAAACCACAACTCTTTACGAACGAACAGTACATGCCATGCTTGGTACGCTTTGCGTTCTCGCACTCTTGTACTGTATCGTGCTCCTGTCTCTTGTCTTTGCTGTCATTGATAGGAAACAGAATACGATAGCAAGTCGTGATTTGTCGTCTTCACTTTCTGTGCTTGAAGCCAAGTATGCCAATATCGTATCGTCTATCAGCGAGAAGGATTTAAGCTTGAATAGCTATACACGAGTGGACGGAACTACATTTGCTGTACGAAAGGATGATATAGCAAGTTATACTGTGCTGTATGCGCGCTAATAGAGAGCTACCACTTACCGTCTCCCAAGATCACGAGGCACGATCAAAAGACAGGATAGATTTTGTGCTCCTTCTGTGGCTTCTCGTGATGTTAGCTGTTATCGGGAGAGCTTTTTATATACAAGTCTGGAAGCACACCTACTACACTACTCTTGCTGATAAGCAATACATTGCCGAGACTCCTCTTAACTTTGATAGAGGGAATATTTATTTTTCGCGCTACAAAGGAACCGTCGTACCTGCTGCGCAGATTCGTACCACGTATCGTATCGCTGTGGACCCTTCACAGGTAGTTGATAGAGAAGACCTGTATAAAAAATTGAACCTGATAGTACCACTTGATAAGGATGACTTCATGACAAAGGTTTCAAAAATAAATGATCCCTATGAGGAACTCACTAAGGATGTCTCACAAGAAAATGTCACCACCTTGAAGAAAAAGAACTTGAAAGGCCTTACTTATGTGAAAGATAACAAGCGTTCGTATCCTCAGGACGAAGTAGGGGCGAAGGTCATTGGATTCGTTGGAAGCGATGGTGTGCATGTGAAGGGTCAGTATGGTCTTGAGCGCTATTATGATGATATCTTGGCGCGATCAAGTAGTGATACGTCCGTCAACTTTTTTGCAGAGCTCTTCACGGACATTGAGAAGACGATCGTTTCGAATAAAGACAAACAACAAGGTGATATCGTACTCACTATCGATGCTGAGGCGCAGCGCGTGCTTCATGAGACGCTTGTTGAGACGAGAGATACATGGAAGTCAGATACTATTGGTGGTATCATCATGGATCCGAAGACGGGAAGAATTATTGCAATGGATGGCCTTCCAAGCTACAATCCGAATATGTTCGCGGACGTGAAGGATGCGAATGTCTTCACTAATCAGAATGTCTCAGGGGTGTATGAGATGGGGAGTATTATCAAGCCTATTACCATGGCTTCCGCGATTGACTCTGGGGCAATCGACGAGAATAAGACGACATACGACGATAAAGGTTTCCGTGATTTGAACGGATACAAAGTTAGGAACTACGATGGTAAGGCTCGTGGACCCAACACTAGTATGCAGGCGATTCTTGATCAATCATTGAACGTTGGTATCGTGTTTCTTGTCGAGCAACTGGGTGCTAAGCGATTCCAAAGTTATTTTAAAAAGTTTGGTATCGGAAGTGAAACTGGTATTGATCTCCCGACCGAATCAAGCGGTCTCACTAAGAATTTGGATAGTCCAGTATTTGTGGACAGCGCTACCGCGGGATTCGGGCAAGGTATTGCTATCACACCAATTCAGACCATACGTGCTCTAGGAGTACTTGCGAATGCCGGCAAGCTCGTCACTCCACATGTTGTCGATAGTATCGTATACCAAAACGGTGACGTGAAGAAGATTGCCGAAGAAGATGGAGATCAGGTCATCTCAGCACAGTCAAGCGAGCGTATCTCTCGCATGCTTGTGCACGTTGTGGATACTGCTCTCTTGCACGGTACTGGGAAGATGGATCACTACACAATCGCTGCGAAGACCGGAACAGCACAAATGGTGAAGCCAGGTGGTGGGTACTATGAGGATAGATATCTGCATTCCTTCTTCGGCTATTTTCCAGCATATGATCCGAAGTACATCATCTTCCTTTTCCATACGTATCCGAAGGGGGCACAGTACGCATCAGCTACACTCACAGACCCATTCTTTAAGCTGGTGAAGTTTCTTATCAGCTATTACGAGATACCGCCAGATAGATAATTTTTTGAAGTTGACAAATTGTATATTACAATGTATAGTATAACCATACCCAGTACACATTGTATTAGGTTCATTAACCAAGGAGAAAATCATGGGTCGTGAGGAAATGTTGACAAATCTACGCGTTCTCACTGAGCGCGGACGTACCAGTCCTGATCACGAAGTGAGAGCAGCAGCTACAGTTCTGATGTCATTGCAGGCAGCTCTCCTGTCTAACACCACAATGGTTCTTGCTGGCTCTGCAGCAGAGTACAGCCGAGTCATGATAGCCCTAGACGGCAGATAATTGAGTCGTCCAACCAGGAATAGTCGCCTGGAGGACGGCTTTTTCTTTTATATTGTAAAGGAATACATAACAAAAACTAGGATGTACTGTACTTTTCCATAAAATATGGTATAATTATGTCTATAATTAATACTCTCTATGAAAAAGCCAGATTCTAAAAAAACATATTCGAATTTTAAAAGCGCTGGTGCGCGTAATAACTTCGAACGTTCACCTAGGTCAGAAAGGTCAGCGAGACCATTCACTCCTAAAGCTCCGCATATAACTCGTCCGGAAAAGCCAGTATACAAAGGAAAAGAAGCTCGTATGGCAGGAGCAACACGAACTGAGACAAGAACATCACTCTACGGTTCCCACACTCACGCCGTTAAACTAGCAACCTATAAAAAAACAACTGATGTACCCGAATCTAAAAGTCTACAGTCTACAAGCTACAGTCTAAAGTCTGGGCCCGACACTTCCTGGGGAGGCGTTGCCGACTGGTACAACAAACATCTTGAGACTGGCGAAGATACGTATCATGCAAAAGTAATATTCCCGAATGTGCTCCGTATGCTTGGAGATATTTCTAGTAAGAAGATTCTCGATATGGCATGTGGTCAAGGAATTTTTGCAGAACAACTTCGTGATGTTGGGGGACTTGTTACGGGTGTTGACCTTAGCAAGCAGTTAATCAAGATCGCCGAAGAGAAAAGCCAGTCAATCAAGCAGAAAGGAACACATAAGGTCACCTATCATGTTGCTTCCGCCGATGATATGTTTATGTTGAAAGATAAGAGCTTTGATATCGTAGTCTGCATATTGGCACTTCAGAATATTGAAAATCTTCCAAAGACTATTGCCGAAGCTTCTCGTGTGCTTACGGAAGGTGGCAAGCTTCTGTTTGTGCTCAACCATCCGAGCTTCAGGAATCCAAAGCAGACCTTCTGGGGATATAACGACGCTGATGACACCCAATATAGGCGAGTCGACGAATACATGTCTGAGTCGCACATCAAGATTGATATGACGCCTGGAAGTGCAACCGCCAAAAAGTTCACAGTATCTTTCCATCGCCCACTTCAGGTCTATGTCAAAGCGCTTTCAAAGTCTGGCTTTGCAATAACTCGTCTTGAAGAATGGGTCAGCCATAAAGAAAGTGAGCGAGGGCCAAAGCAGCGAGCAGAGAACAAGTCTCGAAAGGAAATACCAATGTTTATGTGTATAGTAGGAGAGAAAGTAGAAAGTGGAGAGTAGATGGTGGAAAATACAAGGGCGATACCGAAGGTGTCGCCCTTGTATTTTGCTTTTTGCATATCCTACCCTCAACTCTCCACTTTCTACTATCCATGATATAATTTCCAGATATGAAATCAATGTCACATTTTCTTAAGTCTACTGAAGGAATGTTTCTCGCCGGTGTCGGTCTTATTATTGTCATTTTACTGGGATATTGGATGATGGCAGCTCCAGCGTCATCAACAGGTACTACTTCAGGTGGTAATGTCGAAGTGTCTGCTACAGACCATGTGAGAGGTGCTCAAGCTGGCAAGGTTACTCTTGTTGAGTTCGGTGATTTTCAGTGTCCAGCATGCGGTATCTATGAACCGATTGTGAGGCAGGCCACTGCGGATAATAAGGATACACTCAAGGTTGTTTTCCGACATTTCCCACTCACCCAGATTCACAGGAATGCTCTTTTAGCAGCGAAGGCATCCGAAGCAGCAGCGCTCCAAGGCAAGTTCTGGGAAATGCATGACACACTCTATGACAAGCAGGAAGAATGGGGTGAGGCGATAAGTGCGCGTGATTTTTTCATCAGCTATGCGACTACACTCAAGCTTGACGTGAATAAGTTTAAAGTCGATATTGACAACAGAGCTATTGAAGACAAGATCTTGGCAGAACTTAAGGAAGGGGTCAATCTTGGTATCCAGGGCACCCCGACGTTTTTCATCAATGGCAAGAAAGTCGATCAGAATCCACAGTCACTCGCAGATTTTGACAAACTCATAAAAGATGCTGCAGCCGCATCATCCGCCCCTACACCCATAAAAGCAAAGTAGTTGCTAGTGATTAGTGGCTAGTGGTTAGTAAATACATGCATGAAATCATATAAAGAGTTGGTCGTATGGCAAAAGTCATATCAACTTATTTTGTCCATATATAAAGTTACTAAGACATTTCCAAAAGAAGAAATGTTCGGGTTAGTGTCTCAAATGCGGAGAGCATCGGTATCAATACCATCGAACATTGCAGAAGGAAGTGCTCGTGCCGGAACGAAGGAATTTATTCAATTTCTCAGAATTGCTTACGGTTCAGGATCTGAGCTTGAAACTCAATTGTTATTGGCTAAAGATCTAAAGTTGATTAATGAAAAAGATTATACTATAATCAACTCACTATTAACGGAGGTCATGAAAATGCTGAATTCACTGATGGCGAAACTAAACTAGCCACTGACCACTAATAACTAACCACTACACCCATGATTAAAGAATTCCTCATCAAGCAAGCCATGAAGCATGGCACGAAGAACCTTCCGAAGGACCAAGCGGAGATGCTTAACAAGGCTGTAGAAAAGAATCCAAAGTTATTTGAAAAGATTGCAAAGGAAATTGACGAACTCAAAAAATCCGGCAAGCCCGAGATGTATGCATCATTAGATGTCATGAAGAAGTATCAGAAGGAACTTCAGGAACTGTTTAAAAGCTAACAATAACTAACCCCTCTGGTTTAGTCAGTATTTTAGTTATGCCACAGGATTGATAAGTTTGGTGTGCTAAACTTATGGGCATATGATAGACAAATTTGATCGTTGGATACCAGTATTAGTTGTCATTAACATTCCGCTCGTAATTTGGGTTATGTATACTGCCTGTGGTTACTATAATATAGTCTTCCAAGGAAGATAATAGTATGCTTAAGTATTTTTTTACAGGCATTCTTGGAGTTACATTTGCAGTAATCGTACGTAGTTTAAATCTATTTGGTAGTGACCTGCGTCAATTTAGAACTATCTTTATCTGTTTGCCATTTGTAATCATAATTGCGATTTTATTAGCATATATGGTAGCGAGACACACTGCACTCATACAGACTAAAGTAATTGGATTGGATCTTGAAAAAAGAAAAATAAGGACGTTATACTGGCTAAATATAGCTTTTGGTGGGCCGCTTCTAGTTGGTATAGTTTTTGCTTGGATGCTTAAAGTGAGTGATGGGTGGGCAATTCTATTCTTTGGTGTTCAAGTTGGTGCAATAGTCATAGTTCTTTTTTTTGTAGGAACAGTCCTTGCTGCTGTGAATGCTTTAAGTATATGTAGTTCAAAAGTTATTTTCGGTATTTTTTCCCTGTTGCTTATAATTCAGTTTGGACTGCTTGCAAGTTTTGAAACAGGAATAAATAATCTATCAATAATGCAAGAAAATTCTGAAAAGATTTATGACAGGAATGTAAGGAGCACCTCAGACACGAATGATAAGCTTTTAAACTTATAACCAGGAACCAGCACAATAGAGGATGTTCACTCAATTCTTGAGCAATATAACATCAAGATGGGGTACTACACATACGAATTAAGTTCAACTAGCACCGGCTCAGCATTAGGAAAACTACTTGATAGACTCATTAATGATAAATATTACATAACAAAGGCTAACGATAAAGTTGCATTTCATGATAAAGGGTCTAATAGTCTTTTTGGGTTGCTAATCTTCTCCATCCAGTATCTCTTGAATCATTTTGTATCTCCTGTCTCTTCGTAATCCATGATGAATTTTCA
>JAYVXX010000167.1:0-3175 GCA_043784805.1 Minisyncoccota bacterium
CAAATGTCGCAAGGGCTGTATGCATATCCTGTCCGAGCGTCTTGATATCCACTTTTGTGACCATGATAATCCCGAAGAGATCACCCGAAACCGGAATCCCCTCCTTGTGGAACGAATTTGTTATGTAATGATAAAAATCAGAAACGACACCAGGCTTATCATAGAGTCCCCGATCTTTACTGATAGGGAATGTCATATCAAAAAGCGGACCGTCTGTTGGAAAGCGTATGTAGTCTAAGTTCACCTCATCGAAGCCACGTGCATATGCTTGCTTTCCGACACTATCAATATACTTCCACATGTCCTGTGATCCGGTATCTACCCACGGAACTCCTTTGTTATCGTGCCAGATGCCTCCCGTCTTCTTGGAGCGCACCGCCTGTTCGGGATGTTCTTTTACGTAGAGAGGATCCTGAAATGCTGCAATGCGACCTATGATATAGATATTTTTGGCATGAAGCTCACGGATGAACCCACCGATGTCATCCACTCTCCCATTCCAGCTCAATAGCCCAGTGTTATCTTTCACGTCAATCACAACTGCATTTAATTCTGTGTCGTCAATGAGCTTCACCAGTCGTGCACGTATCGATGGTGTACCTGCTACCCAACTCGACATGTAGATTGCCTTCACATGTTCTGGAGTCTTAACGTGCGTCACAAGAGGTAGTGTGGTTGTAGCTTCTGACATGGTGGAAGTTGCAGTAGATGATGCCATTAAATCATCAGACTTGGAATACATTTCTGTCCCAAGACTTTTTACCTTAAAAGGGCTCTGCTGGTCAGACCCATGTGTAATCCAAAAAAATATAAGCAAGAATATGAGAGATCCTACAAGAAGCGACTTCATGCATTAACGACGTGGCTAATAACCGGTCTACTTTCTGTTTCTTCACGATGTTCACTGTGCACAACTTTCTTACGAAGATCAAGTGTACTTATGAAAAGAAGTACCCCAGCAATGATAAAAATAATATCCTTGATAGGCCCAGGAATGAATATCCAAGGCGAGAGGACAAGAAGAACAGCAACAGTACGTTTGATTCCAAGGGGTGACATAGGGGTAGTTATTAGTTGCTAGTTTATAGTTTTTAGAGGAAAAACACAAACTACAACTTAAAAAACACCCCCTATAAGAGGAGCTTTGGCTTAACTTTGAAGGCTATACTAATGGCACGAGCTTCCTCCATACATGCTCAGATCTTTGATGTACGCTTTGGTCAGCCGCTTCACGGAAGGAAAGTCGTTATTGTTCATTCCTTGATATCCTGCTTCCTCAAGAAAACCAATCATTTCCCTGGCATAGCCATCAGCATCTGCTTTTTCGTCATTTGTCGCGTCGAAGCGTTCTTCACCTTGCAACCTGTCAGATTCATCTTCATGCTTCAAGATTTCTTTTTCAAGTTTTGCTATCTGCTTGAGCAACTTCTTTTGACCTTCTGTCACCTTTGTTTTCATGAGACCTACTCCTATAAAAAGCTCTATCTCGACTCTACCAAAGCCGTAAGGCAAAGTAAAGACTGTTATCTCCCTGCTACTATCACCACGAATTCTCCTCGAACATGGTCTTTGTTTTTTATAAAATACTCTTTTACCTCTTCGGCATTTCCACGCACCACCTCCTCATGGAGCTTGGTGAGCTCTCGTGCGATGACCATCTGCCTTGTCTTCTCAAGCGTTACCACGAGCGACTCAAGAGTCTTCTCTATGCGATGAACTGATTCATAAAATACTGAAGTGTACAGGCTCTCGGCAATCGTTTTGAAGAACGTCTTCCTGCCCTTCTTATGGGGCATGAATCCATAAAATGTGAACGTAGAGGATGTGATTCCTGAAGTTGAAAGTGCTGTCGTAAGAGCTGATGCGCCAGGAAGAGCAACTACTTGCACCTCTGGCAACTCTGTACGAACTATATCAACAAGAAACACTCCAGGATCAGAAATAGTCGGGGTGCCGGCATCCGAGATAAGAGCAAGGGACTTCCCTTCTCTAAGCAAACTCATAATCTTCTCAATGTTCTTCATGCCAGTCTGTGCATAAAACACACTCGTCTTAGTAATGATATCGTACTTCTTAAAAAGCTTCTGTGTGACGGACGTGTCTTCACACAATACAAGGTCCACTTCCCTCAAGACTCGAATAGCTCTCAAGCTAATGTCTTCGAGATTGCCTATCGGGGTTGGCACGATGTAGAGGGTTCCTTGTGACTCATTCATGCTGGTATCCTAGCACATAAAAAATAAAAAGCCTTAAAGTTTCCTAAAGGCTTTTGAGGTTTGCAAGAAGTTCGTAACTAGGAAAGCGGAATCGAGGAAGATACTTCATCCGCCTCATCAAGCTCACTTCCGAGAGATACATAACCCTGGTTGTCCTGTGACCATGTCACAGGCTCGATTCTTCCATCACCAAAGCGAAGGCTGTACGACATTTTTCCTTTATCTTGTTCGTAATTCGCGATCACGCTAGCTTTTTCCCCCGTAGTATGCAACCTAACTCGCAAATCCTTGAGAGAACAGTACGCGAGTGTCATCAGTTTCAATCCCATAAATAACTCCTTTGGGTATATTTTCTCAAAACTTACTCAAAAATAATCACGTATGTGATACATGAGTACGTTAGCATTAAAAGCTCTAACAATACAACGCACAACTACCAACAATGTTAATAGAGTATCCAAGAATTGCTCCGAAAAATACCCCGGGACTCGCACCTGCTTACTCTTTTTCCAACATACTTCGCCAACAAACACAAAATGAAGCTCCCCGAAGCAGAGCTCTTCCCTCGCACGCATCCGCGTTGCATCGACGGGGTATCTAGGTGCTTCGCACTGGAATCATGTTGGGAAACCAAAGGTTTCCCAAACCCCTCCTTAGCGGAAACCCCGTAGCAAGCTCTGAGGTATTAAATGCGAATAAACAATGATTTTTAAGGAGGTGTACGAATAGTACGTTCACGAAAAAATCAGGTGTTTTTGAGTCTCAAGAGTAATGTCGGGGACAAAAAAGGTCGCCACGCAAGTGCGTATGTCCTATTAAAATCGTGCCGTAACAACATAAATAATGCCAGTGGTATAGGATGCTGCTACTGTTGATGGGGAGATATTTGCAACATAGCGTACCGAGTATGTTGTCGTTGCGTTATCTCCTAATGAAGCACTAGCAACTTGAGAAGATGT
>JAYVXX010000168.1:0-10164 GCA_043784805.1 Minisyncoccota bacterium
ACGTTCTTTCATAGATTTGTTTGTTTTGTTAGTTTTCTGGCTTTTAAAGTGTAGCAGAAATTTCTAAGAAGGTTCTCTCATGGATGGGGTTCAGTTCAAAGATGACTCCATCTGCATTCTTGATAGCATCTTTAAGCGCTTGTGCTCCTTCTGGAAAAGCTGCTTCTATGTCCTGACTGTAGAGTGGGAGCGAACTGATGTCAAATAGCTGTATCTCCATTCCCTCTGGCGCGTGCTCGCTAGCGGCGTGCAAGAGATTAGTATTATACGAACCCTTCCTTAAACTTCCGGAAATTGCAATGAACTTTTTCATAGTGTTTCAAAATTAAATAGAGAGATAGAGTTACAGTATACATACATCACTTTACTTTGTAAAGTGATGTATGTATAGCACAAACTAAAAGCCCGCACTTTGTGCGGGCTTTTAGTTTCTTAGATATATCTTAATGAGCCGGTACGCACGCGAGAGACTCTTTCACCTCTTTACATGTTCCTGATATCGACCTGTTTCCTGGTGCTATAAAAGAGCAAGAACCCCCTTCTTCTACTTCGTCACACGCGCTCACTGCTTCTACTGGTGGGGTGTGCATTTCTCCTGGAGCGCCAGAGCCTGGGGACGCTACCCCATGGTCTACTGGGGTATTTTGTGAAGATGTGTCGCCATTACCACTTTGTCGGATAGGCATTGTACCTATCTGAGAGCCCGGCTTTGTGTGTTGGTCGGCAGATTGCTTTCCATCTGTATGTGTTCCTTCACTGTTTTCACCGGAGTTTTTTCCATTATGAAAGGCTCTGGTCTTTGAACCAAAGACTCCTGTCGGAGTGATGTTGTTAGCCTTCTGGTACTTCATCAATGCTGCCTGTGTTACTTTACCAAAATATCCTTTCGCAATACCTTGTGGAATTCTAAGAAATCCTTCTTGTTCAAGAGTTGTCTGAAGTTTGAGAACGTCGTCCCCAGAGCTCCCAATGGTAAGGTTACTTGTAGTAGTAATAATCAAAGAATTATCAGATGGTACTCCGGAGTTTCTTGGTGTGCTTCTTGTACTTGTTGTACTAGTTGTTATTGGTGTCCCTTTAAAGCAGCCAATATTGTACGGAAAATCTTGTGTGAGTACATAGTGATACATAGAAACTTTTTTACCATCCCACACTACTTCGCTTGTCATACCGTGACACTCATCGAGATCTTTCGTCGCTATTTCCCGTCCCTCTCCATCATGATTACTATAAATACCAAACCCATCTAATGCATACCCAATTAGCGCATTATTCTCACTGTACCCCGGTAGACATGTTGTTGGTCCATGATAATGATACATTCCTTCTTGTTGTGGATGACCTCCGCAACTATCTTGTACTTCATTTGCTACTGCGTCCCGATTTTCTGCATCGAATGCGTTAAATATTGGTGTACCATTGAGTGCAATACCAATAGTCCCCATGGAGACACAGCTTGGATTTTGCGCAACAGTAGGATGTAATGGGAGCGTATATGAGATCGACTGAGTTGTAATACTGTTTGGATTACGGTCGACTTGATATGCTGGGTCAGTACTTCCAATTGGATAGATGCCTGTTGGTGTAGTAACTGGTAATCCATTTCCAGTAATAACTCTACCAGTACTTGTTGAAGAGGTAATAGTGAACTTCGCATTAGGCCAACGTACACTACCCTGTACATGAGTCTTTTCATTAAGATTCCATGTTGAGCCGTGTATCCATGAGCCGGTTATTTGTGCACCTCCTCGTCCAGTGGACGAAGAGCATACATACACATAGCCAACCTTTGGACTCGTGGTAACTTTTTTATCCCCAAGCGGTAGCTGGGTCGGATCAGTTGCGGACGCATAGGTCATGCCTAGAGAACTTAGTAAAAGAATTCCAATGAGTAACCCTCTTCTGTTGTTTGTATATGTCATATGTTTAGTACGTATGACATTAGTATATAAAGAGACTAGATTTTTAAAAGGAATAACTCTTTAATGCGAGGTATTTTTCGCTTCTTCCATAGCACGAACATCTCCTTCCATGCTTTTGAATGCCGGAGCGAAGAGTTTGCATACTATCTTAGATATCGAAAACAACTCATCAAGCCCTACTCTTGTCGTAACAAAATCCAGTCTATACACGTAGAGCTTGTTGCCAATAGATTCAAATCCTACCGTCTTTGCAGACTTAACCAACTGCTCCATGGTATCTGGAGTAAATAGTTCATACACTTCCATTTCAAAACCTTTTTCTCCATATACACAAAAGTACTTGTTAAAATCACCTTCAAACTTTAATTTTTTACCATAAAAAACAGGTTCATACTCGTCCACGAGAATATGAGGCACCATACCCTCAAAGGTTGTCTCAACGACAGTATAGTTAAATGTCGTACCATCTTTCCCAGGTTCTGTATATGTATACCGATAAATCTTGATTGGACGACCTTCATCTATGCCACTCACCAAATCAGTCACCTCATTTATACCCTGTGTACTGTCTATTTCATCCTTATCAAATATGGAACCTTGCACGATCTCTACCTCCCCATCAAGAGAATACGTATAACCAATACGTGTTGCGAACTGACTCATAAGAGAGTTTTCCATCTTTTCGGTAGCTTCGTCTTGTGTAAAGGAAAAGACTCCCCACCCAAGTAAGAAACTAAACCAAATGAGGCCGACAGAAATTCCCCAATATCGAGTCGGTTCGGTAACAAGCACGAATATACTTACAATGATATAGATAACCAGTATTATTTTATGTCTTGGGTGAGCCTGAAAATATTGTTTATTTGATTGCTTGGCTTCACGTACCTCAACTTCTTTCTGTGGAGTACCAGGGATTTCCATATGACGCAGTATAGCACTCAAACTATACGCTTCTCATCATAACTTCCTACTGTCATATGCCCAATGAAGAAGTGCTTGCCGTTGCCGTGGCCGACATGACTCATCCCCTCGTCTACAGTTTTTGACAAGCGCGCCGACATGCCTTCTGATTGCTTTCCAGCGTTTGATCTGTCTCTCGTCATCCTCACTTCGTCGTCCCATATAGTATCTACAGTACCACTGGAACCACCCCCTGGGATCTTGCTCACGTATCCACCCGTTCTTCCTCCAGACAGAGAGCGACTGAGATGCATCTACTCCAAAGTAGTTGAGGTTCTTGTCATGTTTCCCATGACTTAACCTCGCTTTCATGAACCAGTTTTTTGGAAACTCATCTCTACAGTCTCGCATATACACTCCTCCAAAAACTCCCAGCTCAAGCATTTCTTTAGGTGTTAGATCAGGTTTGAACTCTGGGTCAAATTGGTGGCCCGCTTTACAGGTAAGCACGTACGTGTACTTTTCCTGCATTCTGTCACTAACGACAATTTCCTTAATCGAAATCATATAGCTATTGATATTGAATATAGCTAGGGATTGGCCTAAGCTTTAAGACTTCCTCTGGTGTGAGCATTTTTGAACCAGCTGTACGAATGTCATTCTTATAGAAAAGTTTAAAACCTGCGAACTGAACTGGTTCTTGAGTGATGATAGTACGATACGTCGCTTGCTTAAGCTTAGCATCCCCCCATCCATCCATGTCCATTACGATCTGTACTTCAGGAAGTGGCCGTATAGCTTGATAATTCGTTACCATATCCTCAGTAAACCTGTGGATCATAAGGATCTTAGGTGGAAGGTTATTATCACGAACAATCTTTGCGAGCATCTCCGCGACCTGATTGATATCTTTTGCGTCGATGCTTCCGATGCGTGTCCCTGGCTTATCGCCTTCCTTCATCGCAAACTCCGGATCAATTCCAAGATGGACTTGTGGTAGTGCTAGATACTTCTCTATAGCTTTCACTTCAGTCACAACGTCACTGTTCCCAATCTGAAGATCTAGAAAAACGATTCCGTTTATCTTTTTTGCCAACACAATTGACTTATCAATTTCTGAAAATGGCATTTGAAACATGTACTTGCCATCCTTCCCTGGTGACCCCTGAGCTGTTGCAGCTATATAATGTATCGCTGGTACAACAGGAGTTGAAGGATCCGCAAGTTGCCACTTCTTGACTTCGGTAGCCAACTTAACAAGCATGACATCTTCCGGGTATTCACCAAGGACCCCCATTTGCTTGGAATAGAAATTACCATAGTATGCCACAATACGATTAAATGGGAGGAGTGCTCCATAGTTTGGATACACGGTCTTTGGTGGCCAGAGAAACTTCTTCGCTGGAGTCGAAGTGGCACGTATAGTTGAAGTGGCTGACGAGGTGGCAATGGCAACGACAGGATTATGAGCCAGCTGTTTCATTTTGGTATCATATAAGGCTCTATCTAATGTAGGAGGAACTTCCTTTGTAACTTCTTCTTTCGAAGTGACATCAGATGACACTGTTCGGTCATATCTTTCAACTCCCCTATTTTTTGCATATATAAAAAATGCAGCGGCGACAAAAATTAAAAAGAGGAGGAGTATGATTGCTTGTGGTGAAGTTGATTTTTTCATGTTACTTTCTTAGCTTTATGGTTGCTACAGTGTACTTTAAAAATAGATAAAGTCATTAGTAGGTACAAACTCCAAAAACAATAGTACATTTCACTACTGATAACCCTCATGCGAAGAAGAGGAATACAAGTACTTTAGTACAGTTGGAAAAATGCTCGTGTAATTCGCTCTCTAGCGCGTAGAAAAACACTCCTTTTTTTCCAGTCTTTAATATCAATTCTATCAGCTTTAGCAATATCTGCCTGAAAATTACTTTCTATCTCATGAGAAAAATCTTTACTTTCTATACCAAAGACAGCTTCCTCATTAATTTTACGACTGAGATTGTCATGATTAGCAGATCCGATGATTGACCACACACCATCAACTACCATAGACTTCTCATGAATAAATGTAGGAGTGTACTCATATATTTTTACACCTGCTTCCAGGAACTCTTGGTATGAAACATGGCTCGCATGATACACAAGTGAGGAATCATTTAATTTATTCGGTACCAATATTTCCACGTCTATTCCTTCCTTGGCTTTTTTAATCAATGCTTCCTTCAGGATTTGATCCGGAAGAAAGTATGGTGTGGTGAGATGTATACTTTTATGAGCTCCTAAAATTGAAAGTAGGAAAAACTTCTGTATCGCTAGAGTATCAGGTGATGGTGTACTCATGAGTGAGGTATAGGTCAAACTACCTTTACCCCCCATCACTTCTACATTCGGATAAAATCGTTCACCACTTAAAACTTCCCCGGTCATACTCGTCCAGAGCTCACCAAAGGCTCCCTGGATATCTTCTGCCATTGGCCCCGTTGTTCGGAACATCATATCCCTATATTCTTTTGTATTACGAGCGTTACCAAGCCACAAGTCGTCAACAGTCATTCCTCCTGTATAGCCAACTTCTCCATCAATGACATAGGCTCGCCTATGATTACGCTTGCGATTTTTTACAAGTTGCCAAGGGACAATAGTGAAAGAATGAAAAGCTTTCACTTGACCTCCTAAGTCTGTGAATTCTTTAAAATGATCCGGGGACGTAATTGTTTTGGAGCCAAACGCATCATACATAATCCGAACCTGGACTCCTTCTTGTAATTTCTTATTGAGATGGGCAAGAACCTGCTTACTCATTTCACCATCGGTCCAAATGAAGGTCATAATATTAATTGAAGCTTTAGCACCATCAATATCATTTAGAAGCGATTTCAAAAAAGCGTCTCCATTATTAATGACCTCCACCTTATCACCTTGTCGTATTGGTATGTTGAGGGACCGAGATAGCATCCTCGTAAAGTCCGTAGTGCCCACCGCTGGGATTTCACCAGTCACTGTGATTTTGCCAATACCATTTCCAATCGGCAAGAACAGAACCACAAGTATCGATATGAACGAAAGAAGACCGATAATGAAAAGTAATATTTCCCACCATGCATATGCCATAAGTTTTGTGTGTATAATTAGAAATACCTGCCTGAGCCGAAGTTGGATTTTCATTGTAAGTATTCAGATTATTAATAATAATCTAGCCTCAGTTTAGCATTTTGTGATAAAATGATAAATAAGGTATACGTATGAATTTTTCTTACAAAAAACTCCTCAATGATCGGATTAGCACTACAGTTTTTACTGGACTTCCACTTACAGTGTTGGTAATTGTTTGTCTTATCCTCCTTTCCACATTTGTGGGGATTACCGAACAAGTGGTGACATCCGCTCCTATTACAAAAATAGACGTAGCCTTTAGTAACTTTTTGTATCATCTTCGTACTCCAGCTCTTGCTCAACTATTCTTCGCCATTACATGGGTAGCCAACCAGCTCACCATCATCGTCCTAGGCGCTTTATCGCTTCTATACCTGTACATTAAAAAGGAAAGAGATTACCTCTACTCTCTTGCTCTCATCTTTCTGGGCTCAGAAACCAGTGTTTATTTTATAAAAATATTTATTAATCGTCCTAGACCTTTAGCTGATATCGCGTACTATGTCGAAACTTCCAGATCGTTCCCGAGTGGGCATGCTTCCATTGCAATCGCTTTCTACGGCTTCACCACATATTATATGATCCGTCATGTTTATAAAAATAACAATAAATCCATAGTTATTTTTATAGGGACAACACTCATTACGTTGATTGGGTTTTCACGAATCTACTTAGGTGTTCATTTCTTAAGTGACGTTCTTGGTGGATTTCTCATCGGCGGGCTTTGGCTCGTAATGGGAATAACGTTTAGAGAAATGCATTTCTACACAAGATCATTAAAGAAATAAACGAGATACTTTTTGCCGGGGCTATTCTCAGCCCACACCTACTACTGACGCGTCAGTCGTAGGTGTGGGCTTCAGATCCGATGATCTACCCTTAGTGAGTCATTAGATATGAGTGGTTCTTATCTATGCTGTCGTTGACACTGATGGTGGTAGAAAGTTTCATACTGTTCATAACTATAGTTTGTTTACTAAAAAGTGGAGTTACACTAGTGGGAGTATACAATAACTACTTTATTATCTATATGTCACACAAACTATTACTATTACTAGCGACTGGGTTATTACTACTAAGTACCAATAGCTACGCTTTTGCCTCTTCATGCACAACCCTGACAAAAAACCTCTCAAGAGGTAGAACGGATTCGCAAGTTTCAGAGCTTCAGCAATTTCTTTTTGATAAAGGATATCTGACGACAACTCCAAATGGTTATTTTGGAACATTGACGACTGTGGCAGTCAAGAAGTTTCAAGCAGATAACAAGCTGACACAAACTGGCAGAGTTGGTCCTTTAACACGTTCGATGGTCTCTACGCTCAGTTGTACTATAATGGAGAAGGATACTTCTTCATCTCAGGTTGGGACAGTACACAGTAGTATCAATGGAGTAAATGGGGTCAACGGTGTGAATGGGATCAATGCGATTAACGGAGTTAATGGTGTAAATGGGATTAATGGCATGAACGCAGTTAATGGTATAAACGGCGTGAATGGGGTCAACGGAATCAATGGTATGAACGGAGTGAATGGTAGTAATGGAGTTAACGGAACACAGCTAACAAAGCCTTCATCAACCACTCCAGCAGCAACACCACTAACAACACCGACGTCAACTAGTCAATCAGTCCCCATACCACCAACAGGTGCAACTGGCCCATTCCCTGCTCTCATCCAAGGCGCCATTCAAGGTGTTCTACCTCCAACCCCTCCTACGCCAGGGATACTTCCGAATCCTGGGGGATAGAATCTTGATAATTTCTTAGAATGATTTTTATCATCAGGTAGCTTGACCTCTTCATCTTGGAGGAATATTCTTATGGTATGGAACAC
Organism: Minisyncoccota bacterium; assembly: GCA_043784805.1. Classification (GTDB taxonomy): domain Bacteria; phylum Patescibacteriota; class Minisyncoccia; order Phycocordibacterales; family UBA5272; genus UBA11704. Next base: position 7,815 of record JAYVXX010000168.1, read on the forward strand.
TCACATCATAAGAAACTATATCGTAGCAGAACTAACAGAGTAATTGCCGGTGTGTGCGGTGGACTTGCAGACTTTATGAAGGTTGACGCTACTCTCATTCGGCTTATTTGGGCGTTTGTTGTCATATGTACTGGCGTGGTACCGGGAATTCTAGTTTATGTGATTGCGATATTTATTGTGCCAGTGCATGAAGGGCATGAGTAGATAGTAACAAGACTAGGACCAAACTAAGTAGAAAGGCATAAATGTCGTAGCACGTCAGCAGCTATTCTGGCGTCTTCCAATGCATCATGTAGCCCTCGTGGTTTAGCTCCGAATGCTTGAAACATTTCTTCAGAAAAGATACTACCTTTATACCCTTTCTTCACGAGATGTATATATGCTGCTGGCCACATGTCAACGACATGAAAAACCAATTGATTACAGGAACTTCTTAGATAGGGTTTTAATGTGGCGCTCCAGCTGCATTGTTATATAAGGCTTATGGCATGTAGCCCTTCTTTCTACACTAATCTATCCCTTTTCCTCATAAAATGATTAAATATAAAGATGAGTAAAGTATTACCGTGTTCTTTCTTTGAAAGAAAAACAACTGTTGTAGCTAAAGACCTTGTAGGTAAAAAACTTGTGAGGAAAATAAAAAACATCACAAGGAGTTTTATAATAACAGAAGTGGAAGCTTATATTGGACCTCATGATCTTGCCAGTCATGCTTCTAAAGGAAGAACACCTCGCACAGAAATAATGTTTGGGAAGCCTGGAACTATATATGTCTATCTCATATATGGTATGTATTATATGTTAAATATTGTGACGAAAAAAAAGGATTACCCAGCCGCTATCTTAATAAGAGGAGTTGATATTGTATCAGGCCCAGGCAGAGTAGCCAGGGACTTGGGTATCACTAAAGTGTTAAACGGATTACCATTATCTAAAAAAACAGGGCTTTGGATAGAAGATGTCCCAGAAAAAATTCACAAAAAGGATATATTTCTCAGTCCGAGGATTGGAGTGAGCTATGCCGGTCCGATATGGGCTAAGAAAAAATTACGCTACCAATTTAAAAATACAATATAATATGGTTGGCTCCGTGTATAAGATGGTACACTTACTGTACATAGATTCCGTATGTAAGAAGAGACATGACGGCAAACGTTTGTATGAATTTCATAGGATAGATAATATAGCAGGTCCAAATCGATGCTATTATATTGTGCTACTCCGCACTAAAATGAAGACGTGAGCGGACTACCGAGTCCTGTGACGTAGTCGTATCTTTTACGAGCGGTACAGATATACCCGCAATCGCCGTTTTTACCGCTTTTCACATCACGAAAATAGTTTCCATTCGCATCGGATGACTTATCAGTGTAGAACTTTTGATTATCTGCAGAAAGGCTAAGGGCTTTAATCGCTGCCCATTGTGGAGCGCCAGCGCTCGTCCCTCCAAGGACATACCAATACCCTTTCTTACCAGAGGTCGCATACACAGATACTCCTGATTGTGGATCAGCATTATACGAAACATCTGGCACAGCACGCATTCCTCCGGCATGCGCTATGGTGTATTCCTTTTGGTAGTCAGGTTCTTTTTCATACTTACTGATACCTCCTCCTGACCCAGACCATGCCAATTCTGAAGTCACTGATCCATTGTTTGAAAGAGTAAGTAGGGTCCCTCCAACAGAAACAACGTTTGGTGATGATGCTGGCCAACTCACACCACTTCCATTATCTCCTGAGGCTGCGAAAAAAGTTATAGAATGATTACTTGTGAAATGGTCATCAAGAGCAACTTCTTCCGGAAACTCACCTCCCCCAAAACTCATTGAAACGGAAACGACATCAGCGCGAGCGCGTGCGTAGTCAATCGCAGAGAGGAGATTAGCCCCACTTGGAGTTTTGGCAGACACAAGAAGTATCTTTGCGTTTGGCGCAATAGCATGAGCCCACTCCACGTCAAGTGATGTCTCTAATTTCCAACCCGAATTTGAAGATGTTTTAGCGTCAACTAAATGTTTTTCAAAACATCCATTCTTGGTAGTGCACTCTGGTAAACCGAAAGTCTTACTAAACACTGCCAGATCTTGTTCAATGGTCGCATCATTGTATGCTCCAATGATCGCTATCGTTCCTTGGCCTCCAGTTGTAGGTAAATTATATGCTTTTTTTATTTGTGATGGAGTGAGTCCACGAGGAGCGTCGCTTTTCCCGCCAAAACTATGTATTGGTGGCCTTCCTTTGTACTGTGCAAAATGATACGCGGCGTACGCGTCAAGAGAAGAACCAATACTTACTAGTATAAATATAATCATCAACTCACCACGTCGTAGGAGCTTCATATGAAAAG
>JAYVXX010000169.1:0-3105 GCA_043784805.1 Minisyncoccota bacterium
GCCGGTACTTGGGATGTGTCTTATTCACTTTCTGCAAGACAAACATCATCTGGTGCAGTAGATGTCTTTATCGTTGATCCAGCTGGAGTGAAGGTACAAAACTCTGGTGCCTACCTTAACTCGGCAACAACCGATTCTCCAACTTCAGTAAATCAAACAACGCGTATCACAACTTCAGGCTCTGCGACATTTACAGTGAGCGAAAAGTCAAATGGTACTACTGGTACATTCTCTGCTGTAGGAAATTCAGCACCCGCTGGTGCCACAAATTACTCGGTGTCAAAAGTCGTCTATAACAAAATCTCTGGGAATACGCCGGTCTTTGGTCAGAGTGTGGATTATGTGTATGCGAAACTTTCCACTGACCAAACGGCTCAGAGAACAGCTGGAACAGATCACATAAAATTCGACACAGTTTCTGTGGGTGGCATTCCTCTCTCCAATGCTGGTTACACAACATCGCTTGGAGTCGATTCAGTCGGTCGCTTTACTTTGACAGCCGGAAAAACATATCGACTTGAGGCCGGAGCCAATACTAATTCAGCCACTTCTAATTTACAGATATATTGGAGAAACGCTGACACAGGTGTGCAGCTTACCGCCTCGAACCAGTCATTTCAAGATTCAACAACTGCAGCAGGTCCAACCGCGGCTACAGCTGTGTTTACACCAAATTCTAATACACGGGTAGAGGTGTTTATTCAGGGAAACACTGCGCCTTCAAATATCTTAGCAACCAATACTTATGCAAGCATCCAGCAACTCGGAACTTCCGCCTTCACCTCAGACTCAATCCTAGCAGTCGGTGGAAATCAATTCACCTCTGGTAACAACAACGCTTCTACAAACTATCTAAACATTGGTTCTCTAAACAACGTCGGTCTACAATTTATAGCGTCTTCAACTGTTGTCGGAGGATTTATTAGTGCAACTAGTACAAACAGTTCAACATTCTATATCGGTACTAGTACACCAAACACCACACAACTCGCAGGTTACCAGCTTTACGCACAAGGTACAGGAGGATTTGTAGCAAGTACAACACTAAATGTAGCTACTCTTTACATTGGAAGCACTACACTTAGTAATTCAATGATCGCTTCGATGAAAGACATTCAGTTGTATATTGATGGCTCAATCGCACGACTTGCAAAGCGCACTGTAAACGGTACAGACATCGCTTCTGCTCTCATCATCGACTCAGCAACTTCGTCTGTCGCAACAACTACAAACGCACTCTACTCACTCAACAACCAACTCTTCTACAATGGTGCACAGATTTACTATGGATCAAGTTCAACTCCAAACCAGGTGGTGGCGAGTTACCTATCTGTAAATAATAGTTCAAGTCAAAATAACGTTGCTGGCGGAGATCACATTGCATTTGATACTCCAATAGCTCAATTTGGAAATGATATTACTGTTGATGCTGCAACTACTTACACTACCGGACAGAACGTAAACTCTAAAGGAAGATTTCTACTTAAGGCCGGAAAGACTTACAAACTAGAATTCCACCCAGGTACAAATCAATTTGCTACTGCATATTGGAGATATGGCTGGTATAACGCAGACACAGGTGTATTAATCGGTGCAGTTAAAACATCTTGGAATAATGATTATCCAAACTATGAAGACGCTGGTGGTGCAGAAGCAGTCTTCACTCCTACTTCCGATACTCGTGTAGAATTACGCGTAGTTGCAGTCGGAAATGCATCAAACACAATATATGGTGGATTAGGAGGAGATGGTCAGACAGCATTTATCCAAGTTATCGCAGGAGCTGCTGCAGTAACAGGTCAAAGTGCAGATTATCTAGAAGCAAAAAAGACTTCATTGCAAGCTATAGCGGCATCTACCGATGTGACTTTCGTCGCACAAGCGGGAGGATTGGCATTTGATGGTACAAATGTTACTTTGCTTGCTGGTAAAACATATGATCTTAGTGGAGCATTACAGATTCAGTCATTCTCTGGTGGAGTTGGTAGTACTACATACTATTGGGTAGATTCTTCCAACGTCGCTATCCCAAGTGGCACACCTGGTGTAATTGTAGCTGACGGAGCAAACAACGGTACAACTCAGTCTTTGGCCCACGCGGTTATTACTGTAAGTGTTAATACTCAAGTTCACCTTCGAGTGGGAACAACCAGTACCAACGCTGGTGCAAATCTCGGCTCATTTATTTCAGTAAAGCAGGTTGGTTCAAGCGCCTACACCTCCGACTCCATCCTTGCCGTAGGTGGTAACCAGTTCACAGCAGGAAATTCTTCAACAAACGGAAACTTCCTAAACGTAGGATCACTAAACAACGCAGGTCTACAATTCATTGCATCTTCAACAGTTGTCGGAGGATTTATCTCAGCAACTTCTACAAACAGTGCAACATTCTTCATCGGTACATCAACTCCAAACAGTTCACAACTAGCAGGCTATCAGCTCTACGCTCAAGGCACAGGAGGATTTGTAGCTTCAACTAGTATTAATGTTGCTACTCTATACATCGGAAGTACTACTCTAAGTAACGCCATGATTGCTTCGATGAAAGACATTCAGCTATATATCGATGGAGCTGTCGCACGACTTGCAAAGAGAACAGTCAACGGTACAGACATTGCAGCTGCTCTGATTATCGACTCTGCAACATCATCAGTTGCAACAACTACAAACGCTCTTTACTCACTCAACAACCAGCTCTTCTACAACGGTGCACAGATTTACTATGGATCGAGTTCAACTCCAAATCAGGTGGTGGCGAGTTATATGCACTCTGAAGGTCTTACTTCTTTTGTTTCAAACGCAGCAGGAAATCACCCAGATTTTAACAACTCGGTACGCAGTAGCTCATTTGGTACTGACATTACTCTAGATACTACATCGGCTTATGTAACTACAAACAATACAGCATCACGGGGACGATTTACATTGAAAGCAGGTAAAACATATAGATTGACTGGAGCAATAGCTCAAACAGGTGTTGTGGGATATATATCATATGCATGGTTTAACTCTGATACTGGTCTAGCTATCGGAAACGTCGCACAAAGTATTGACCCAGGAGGATCTGCAATAGGTGTTGCAGGGCCTGGATTATCAGTTGCGGTA
>JAYVXX010000170.1:0-3092 GCA_043784805.1 Minisyncoccota bacterium
AATAGGGACAAGTAACAAGAAAACTTCACAAAATAACCTTTTTTCTGATACTATAAGAGGACTATGCCACACATTAGAGAAAACAAGGAAACTGAACAACTATCTAAGAAGCGACATTCCCTCGCCCACATCCTCCTTATGGCTGTCAAAAAGGAGTTTCCTTACGCATTGCCTACGATTGGTCCAGTGATCGAAAATGGCTTTTACTATGACATTGATTTTTCAAAAGGTGAGAAGCTGGCAGTTGAAGAACACCTTCCTAAATTAGAGAAGGCTATGGCAGATATCATCAGTCAGAATCTTGCCTTTACTCACAAGGAAGTCTCCGCAGATGAAGCTCGTGCACTCTTTTCTGGTAATCCATACAAGACTGAGATCATCGACGAACTTGAGAAAAAAGGTGAGACGATAACTATCTACTATACCGGTGATACGTTCTTTGATCTCTGTGTTGGCAATCATACAAAGACAACAGGAGAGATAGAATCAGGTAGTTTCATTTTAGAGAAGGTCGCAGGCGCATACTGGCGAGGTGATGAGAAAAATGCAATGCTCACCCGTATCTATGGGCTGGCATTTAGTACCAAGGAAGAACTTGATGCCTACATTCTTCAACAAGAAGAAGCTAAGAAACGAGATCACAGGATTCTTGGACAACAACTCAAGCTTTTTGTTTTCTCTCCTCTCGTTGGCCCAGGATTACCACTCTGGACTCCGCGAGGCACAATACTTCGTACAGAAATAGATACGTTTGTCCAAGAGCTGCGCAAAGAGTACAACTACGGGCGGGTTACCATTCCGCATCTCACAAAGCCAGACTTATATATTAAAAGTCAGCACTATGAAAAATATGGAGAGGACTTATTCAAAGTAAAAACTCGCGATGGTCATGAGTACTGCATGAAGCCGATGAACTGCCCTCATCATGCCCAAATCTATGCAAGCGAACTTCGCTCATATAAAGAACTTCCGATTCGGTACAGTGAGACAACTATGGTGTATCGTGACGAACAATCAGGAGAGTTAAGTGGCCTGTCTCGTGTTCTTTCTATCACCCAAGACGACGCGCATGTATTCTGTCGAGAATCACAATTGAAGGAGGAGATGAATAACATATGGAACCTTATCGAAACGTTTTATTCAACATTTGGTTTTGACTCTATCACCCCACGATTCTCACGAAGAGATGATGATCCTAAATTCAAAGGCAATATTCTAGTATGGGAAAAAGCAGAAAGCGCTATCAAATCACTTCTGGAAGAAAGAGCGCCTAGTACATGGGTGGACGGGGAAGGTGAGGCTGCATTTTATGGACCAAAAATAGATTTTTTGGCAAAGGATGCAATAGGAAGAAGTCATCAAGTAGGGACGATACAGCTCGACTTCGTTCAGCCAACGAATCTTGAGCTGGAATATGTGAATGAAGAAGGGAAAAGGGAAATGCCAGTCATGATTCACTGCGCGATTGCTGGTTCACTTGAGAGATTCTTATCTGTGTATATCGAACACACCGCAGGGAACTTCCCTCTCTGGCTTTCCCCTAACCAGATAACTATCCTTCCAATCTCAGAGAAACACCAAGACTATGCCAAGACAGTTCATACAGCTCTTCTACTTTCTGATATCCGTGTAGAACTTGATGAATCAAGAGAGGGACTTGGCAAGAAAATCCGTGCGACACGGGAAATGAAGACTCCGTACTGGGTCGTGATTGGGGACGCGGAAGTAACTAACGGCACTGTGACACTTGAGCATAGGACTGAGGGGAAGATCGGCGAGATGAAGCTTGCAGAGCTTGTGGAAAAACTGCTAAAGGAAATCAAAGAGAAGAAGTAACAAAGGTATTATTATACGAAAGAGAAAAGCCGCGCATTGCGCGGCTTTTTGATTCTGTCACCCTCGTTATTCCACCATCAGCAATGAGTGCCTTTTTCCTGCACAAGTTTTTCCAACAAGCATGCAAGGGCTCTAATATCACTGAAACGAGGTCTACTTGTCTCAGGAAGGGTCTTCTTTGTGTATGGGGGACGAAACTGGCTGGGCAGATACTTCACCGGAGAGAGCCAGCGCGGTTCAGAGCCAGGAGGCAACACATCGACCCAGATATCAAATGCTGGAATACACAGCCATGAATGTGGGGTGTTCCACGTCCTGACACTCACAATCTCTTTAGTCGCACGAAAGCGTAAGTCTGCTAAGAACCCTTGGGTGCAAGCACTATCCTGAGAGAGGCTGAGTACCTCTCCTTGATGCGCTTCAAATGATTTCCCTAGCACGTGTGCAAAAGCTCTGACAACAAGATGAGTGAACTGTTCTGGAGGAACCAGCAATTCTGGAGATACTTCGTGATTCATCCGATGCTCATTAAGTAAGCATGCCAAAAGAATAACTTCTTGATGACGAAGTGTTATTTCATCATTAATACGGTCGAGTACATCTTTCATTTTCATTTCCTTTAAGGTACAACAAAGTAATCCTACTCTTTTTTTACAAAGACGCAAGAAAAACGCAAAGAAAAAAGCCTGCTTAGCGCAGGCTTTGGGGTGGGTGAACGGACAATCACATCTGTGTTTGCTGTTCTTCTTGTTGGCGCCTTCTCGTCGGGCATTCATTCTGTGGCTGTTGCTGTTGCTGTTGCTGGGGGCAAACCTTGATACCAGACATGATTATGTTCAAGAACGGAGGCCGCTGACAGCTTCGGAAACTGGCAAGATCGGCGACACCGACGGAGGGATGGCATTCAAGCCAGTCTTCCCGATACCGACGAATCGCGGAGCAGTTATGCAGGCACCGTCTGCACGCATCTTTGCAAAGTTAATCACATGATCGCGACAGAGAGCCCCTCTCTCGCCGAAGCATTGCCCTTTAGGGCATGCACACACATTTGCTACCATCGAATTCTCCTTGAAAAATGGAACCTACGTACTTTACTATATAAAAAGTATGACGTCAACTGTTAGATATCAAGCGTGGCACTCTTGGCATGCGTCTGGATGAAGGACTTTCTTGGGCCAACTTCAGTACCCATGAGCATCTCAAATATACGATCCGCTTCTTCTGCTGTATCGACTGATACTTTCTTCAGTGTACGA
>JAYVXX010000171.1:0-3043 GCA_043784805.1 Minisyncoccota bacterium
CTCTCCACCGGAGCAGTAGACACTGGCTTCGGTACATCGGGAGTAGTGACGGGTGCTGCGGCAAGTAATTATGCCTACGCCATCGCCATCGACTCTACATATATGTATGTCGCTGGAAATGATGTTAACTCTAACTGGCGCATTGAAAAGCGTCTCCTCTCCACCGGAGCAGTAGACACTGGCTTCGGTACATCGGGAGTAGTGACAGGTTCTACCACGTCCCTATATGCCTCAGCCATTGCTATCGACTCGACCTATATGTATGTGGCTGGAGCAGGTACAATTGGACCAACATTTTTTGGCGGTGCGTGGGTTGAAAAGCGTCTTCTTTCTACTGGTGCATACGATACTGGTTTTGGAGGAGGCGGAGGGATACCTGGTGTATCAACATCAACAACCCTTACCTTTGCTGAATATAAAAGTATTAAAATTGATTCTACTGATATGTATTTGTCTTCATTATATAGCGCATCAAGTGATCAGGGTACTATAGAAAAACGCTCACTAACTACAGGAAGTTTGAATGCAAGTTTTGGTACATCGGGAAGTAAATTTACTTCAGGTGGTCCCACGTATTCGATACAAACTGATGGTACCTACTTGTATTCAGTTGAATATGCAGGGACTGTTTATTCTATAGAAAAGATGAAATTATCAACTGGTGCATCGTGTACTGCTGCTGAATGTGGAACTCAATTTGGAACATCAGGAGTTGTGACAGGTGTAGTGACTGAAATACTTCCATCTAGCATAGATGTTGATTCAACATATATGTATATAGCTGGTAGCGCTTCTTCAGACTGGAGAATTCAGAAACGACTTCTTTCTACTGGTGCGCTTGATTCTAATTTTGGCACAGCAGGTATGGTTTCTGGTGCTTCTGTAACTACTTCTGCTAATGGCATCGTAGTTGACTCCAATTATATGTATGTAGCTGGATATGATGTTAATAGTGACTGGCGTATGGAGAAGCGGAGTCTGACAGCAGGAAACATTGATACCTATACGGTTATTCCTGAAGTTACTACATTTACCTTTGTTGGAACCCCCGCACTCTCGCTCTTTCATTTCAGATGGAGAAACGACAATGGCAATGAATTTGGCGCAGGGAATGCTGCAAATGAAGACACATCTGTTACCGCTGTGCCGATCGGGGATAGAATTAGACTCAGATTTCTCGTATCAAACACGGGTACTGGTAGTGCTACCGGGTACACCTATCTTCTCGAACACGCATCGGGTACGTGTACTGCATGGATACCTGTCCCGACAAACACAAATCAAAATCCTCACTTTGTGATGGATACGAGTACCTATGTGTCAGACAGCACGGTTACTACCGACTCTACAAGTCTCACAAACCCTGTCAGCAAGACATTTAATGCTGGATACTTTATGTCTCAGCTAAGTCAAACTCCTGCAGTGACCATCACCAATAGTCAGTTCACAGAACTCGAATATTCAATCCGCTCTACCATAAATGCATCCACCGCTACCAACTATTGTTTCAGACTCACCAATGCTGGATCTACCTCGAACCTCACATTTACTACTCAGCCACAGATCACCCTTGCGAGCGCTATCTACTCTACAATGTATGGAGGAGGAGGTGGCGCTGGTGGTGAAGGCTCTGGCTCTGGTCCCGTGATTAATGGAGGTACAACAGGAGGTGGTATTGATGGTGTTGGTACCAGTGGTGGTGGTGCCATCATTCCAGGAGGAGGATCAGGGGGAGGGGGAGGAGATAGTGGGTTCCTATTCCCATATCGATTCTTTACACTCAACTTTTCTTCATTTTCGAATCTTGCTCGTGTGTTCACATTGATGAATTTCTTCCGCTAATCATTTCCTGCCTCCGGAAGCACAATACGGAGGCATTGCCTCCGTATTCTGCTTCCGTATTGCATTTAAAGGTTCGAATCTTTTTTTGGAATCCGAATTTAAAGGTTTAACCTTTGAATCCCGAGTCCGGAGGCGATGAGTACATCGTGTGGGGAGACTCGAACCTTGAGGCCCAAACCCTTGCATTGTTTCTACATACGGAGGCATTGCCTCCGTATGTACTACTTCATAAATTTTCTCGTGCGGATAAAACTTGGTATACTTGAAGAAATAATCGCCAAAATAGTATGGAAGAATTAACTCAAGAAAAAAGTATAGATACACACGATCAAACTATCCGTGTTTCCAAGAAAAAATTACTCGTTCTTTTGTTTGTACTTGCGTGCATATCTTTGGCTGCGGTAGGAGCGCTTTTCTACTCTTACCATCTATCCAAAATACCAACGAAAAGTATCGATAATGAAGCAAATGGAAATACTGAGCTCAGTCGCGTTCTTGCCCTGGTAGAGAAGCTCGCAGTATTGCCGCACACTGATGATCCTGTACTCGTCAAAGTCTCAAATCCAACCGACTTGCGTGCAGATGCATTTTTCAATGACTCAGAGGTAGGTGATGATGTCATTATTTATCCGCACATCGGAAGAGCGTTTTTGTATAGACAATCGGTTAATAAGATAATAAACATAACGACGTTTACTCCAAGTACAGGAGGGGCAAATGGAGCAAACCAAGAATCAAATATTGGAGCTACCGTAAAAAATTCTTCTATTTCGACGACAACACAAAGCACCAAAGCTCAAACAAGTAAAATTCTTAAGCCATAAGCCATAAGCCATTTATTCAAAACCATTACACACTATCACAGCATTCTAATGCAATACGGAGGCATTGCCTCCGTATTGCATTCAAAGCTTCGACCTTAGGAATTCAAAGGCGATGAGTACATCGTATCGGGAGACTCGAAGCTTGAGATCTGGATCCGAATTGAAATGTCTGAATCTTCTTTTGGGAATCCGAATTCAATGGTTAAACCTTTCAATTCGGATACGATCCTTGTATCTACGTATAATTTTTTCTTGCATCTTCAAATTACTATTTGTTTCCAGTATACTGAGTACATCTATGGATCAAGAATTTGGAAATCAAAATGAAAATGGTGAGCAGGGTATTCCTGTCTCCCGTGCGAAGCTAAAGCGATTGC
>JAYVXX010000172.1:0-3033 GCA_043784805.1 Minisyncoccota bacterium
AGTCGCGTACACTGTTTTGATGGAGCTCTCAGACCAGGAGGTCGTGCACCAAACCCTACGGGATCGGCACATGTTTCGTATTCTGGTGCAGCGATACCAAGATGCTCTTCTGAGATACATCAGAAGAATTGGCTGTACCGATCCGGACGCCGCAAAGGACATTCTCCAGGAATCCTTCATCAAGGCATATATGAATCTAAACGACTACGACTCGACATTTAGCTTCAGTACCTGGATATACCGCATTGCTCACAATGAGACAATGAGTCATTTTCGTAGGCAAAAGAATCGTCCTCAGGTAGTGGCTGACAATTCCGCAGCCTATTTATTTGAGACGATACCGGACAATTTGGATATTGCTCGCGAAACGGATATGAAATTACGAAGCCAGGCAGTTGCCGTGGCACTCGGAAGGTTGAAGTCGCAGTATCGTGACGTACTCATACTCCGTTTCTTTGAGGAAAAGAGTTACGAAGAAATAGCAAACATTCTCCGTATTCCGAATGGCACAGTATCGACCTACCTAGCACGCGGGAAGGCAGACCTAGAGTCCTTACTAAAGGAACATAAGATGACCGACGTATAATTAGTACTACCATGAACGACTTCTCTGAAAAATTAGAAAAGGAAATAGAAACAAGGGGTCTTATCCCACGCCCTCGTTGGCACTTTCTCTTGAAGCGATCGGTCTTCTACTCGTTCGCTGTTGCGTCAATCCTCATCGGAGCTATCGCGTTCTCTGTGGCTGACTACGTATTTTTTGATAACGAAGGAATAAGCGCGACTGTTCTTCTCGAGTCTCCCTTGGAAGGCATCATACAAAGTATTCCTTTTATATGGCTTTTTTTCTTCTTCCTCTTTTGCTTAGTCACGTATGTAGGACTCCGGCACACCCGAACAGGGTACAAATATCGAACCATTGGAATCATCCTATCGGTACTTATCGTCACTATCGGTTTAGGACTAATTCTTAATGTATTCGATTTCGGTCAGGGAGTTCACTACTATCTCCTCAACCATACCGGTTTTTATGACGCGCTTATATACTCAAACGACGATTTCAAATAATTTTTGAAAGGACTTTTGAATGAAGCGCGTACTATCAGTGAAGGAGAGATTACCTTCCTTATAAGTACTAACTTACTATGAAAAAGCTACACATGGGCTATCTAGGACTTCTCGGAATTCCTCTTGCCCTACTTGGTGTCGTGACGAGCGTAGCGCTGGCAGCTCCAAAAACAGTCACGCCTGTCGAGCAATCAGATAGTACGGTGCAATCAGCACCGGCTATTAGCACTGACGCTGAGACGAATGATGATTCCTCAGCTACCGCTGAAAAAGCAGATACGGAAACAGCCGGAACTCCCGAGACGAACGATGATGCAAACGGTCCTCAAGAAGCTCCCGGCACTGAAACTGCAGATTAATAAAGCATTGAAATGCACTGAGGTTTTACCCCGGTGTATTTCGTGTAACATATACAGACACTCTTTATTTTCATGATACCCGCTACTGAAACGAATGAAGCACCAAAGACTGAACAGGGAAAATTCAGTCGCATGCTTAACAAAGTTCCCGAAATTACGCTCTATTTCTGGATTATAAAAGTTCTCTGTACGACCGTGGGGGAGACCGCATCCGATTATCTCAGTACCAATCTTAATCTCGGTCTTACTTACACGACGATTATAACGACCCTCGTGTTGGGTGTAGTCCTTTTATTTCAGTTCAAGTCCAAGAAATATGTGCCTTGGATATACTGGCTCGCCGTAGTGTTGATTAGTGTGGTCGGAACACAAATTACCGACAATCTTGTTGATAATTTCAACATCCCGCTCGAAATAACAACGGCTATATTTAGTGTCTCACTCGTGGCGGTATTTGGTATTTGGTACGCGTGCGAACGTACCTTGTCGATTCATTCGATTTTGACCTCGCGCAGAGAAGCATTCTATTGGTTGGCAATCCTCTTTACCTTTGCACTTGGCACTTCGGCGGGTGATATGGCCGCAGAAGGTCTCAATCTAGGGTACTGGTTGTCTGCACTCATATTCGCTGCTTTGATTGGAGTGGTAGCCGTATTCCATTACTTTGGCAAAGCATTCAATGCAGCGAAATATCTTCCTGAATCAGCCAGTGCCGTCTCGGCATTCTGGATTGCCTACATCCTTACTCGTCCCCTGGGAGCTTCGATTGGTGACTATCTATCTCAAGCACCTGCAGATGGTGGTATCGGGCTTGGTACCACGGTAACAAGCGGAATCTTCCTCGTAGCAATTCTTGCTCTCGTCATATTTCTCACCACCACGAAAAGGGATGTCATCAAACGCCCAAGTTAATCTTTCGATGAATCTGTTGACCAAACGAGTATTCTGGGTTGGTATGGGGAGCGTTTGTATGCTCTTCCCAAGCTATGCAGCGCTAGCTGCGAGCACTTCTACTTCGACAATTAAGTCTGGGACAAAAGAAGTTGCCCTTACGTTTGATGATGGGCCGTACGGAACATCGACCTTAGAAGTTCTCGACATTCTTCAACGAGAGCACGTGCCGGCAACATTCTTTCTTATTGGCAAGAACATTGAGAAGTATCCAGACATTACTAGATTGATAGTTCAAGATGGATACATGGTGGGGAACCATACCTATGATCATCCCAAAAATCTTCCTTACTTAACGAAGGCAGAGATTAACCTCGAGATTAGTAAGACAGACCGTGCAATTGCATCTACTACTGGTCTTCACACCAAGCTGTTCCGACCACCGTACGGTAAAATTAATAAGAAACTAAGAAGGATACTCAAGCAGGATGGGTATACGGTGGTGCTATGGAATGTCGATCCAACGGATTGGAATTACGCGAGCTCGACTAGTTCTCTTATTGAGAAACGAATCATCAGTCAAGAAAAAAATCACACGATTATCGTGATGCACGATGGCCGGGACACAAAAATTGACTATCCGCGCGGAAATCTTATTGAGGCACTCCCAATTGTTATCGAAAATCTCAAGAAGCAGGGTTATGTTTTCGTTACT
>JAYVXX010000173.1:0-3002 GCA_043784805.1 Minisyncoccota bacterium
GCTAATCAAAACGAGAAATGAAGAAGAAAACTGAAAAGAAACATCGCCACAAATGGACACATGATATGTGTGACTGTCCGTTCTGTGCAGGAGAGCATGATACGTGTGATGAATGTGCAGATTTTAGAAAATGTAAATGCTAACTATGACCAATGAAGAAACACTAAGAGAGGAGAAAGCCACATGCGGAGTTTGCGGGCACCCCATGCCCGAAGATGAGCAGATGTTTATGTATCATGGTTATAGTGGCCCATGCCCCGAACCGAAATTAACAAAACACGAGGTTGTCGCAGAGTCCCCGATGGGTGCGTCCTAAGAGAGAAAAATGTAGTTGTGCCATTACCACGTTTTTCTGCCATCACGCCATTGGATTCAACGATTACCGCATCGAAGCCCTCGCTGTTATCGATAGGGCGGAGGAAAGTTATAAGAGTAATGAAAAGGTATGAACAATGAACAAACACTAAGAGAGTGGGCAAATTGGTGCGACCAGTCTACTTTTCAAATAACGCATACAGGAATAATTGCCGACTGGTGGCTCGAAAAGCTCTCCGCCTCCCACCAGCAAATCTTTGAGCGTTTGAAAGCGGAACTGCCGAAAGAAGAACGTAGTATTGTTTGGAAAGAAATGTATCGTGACGGATATAATCATTGTCGACGTGATGCCCTTGCTGTTATAGATAGGGTGGAGAAAGAAATATGATAAACATTAAAATCCCCCAACCAACCCCAACACTTCCCGACTCTCAAATATATTCCTGTGGTTGTGCTCTACTCGGCTTTAAGAACTACGAGACAGCAAAGACTGAGTGCAAGATGCACCGCGAGCTGGTGCTAGACTACACTAACGGACTCGAAGGAATGTACTAACCACAAGGCACCCCATGACGAGGTGCCTTTCTCTTACTGCTTTTGTATGTTTGCCGAGGTAATCCCCCGTGTGATAAGTGAAGAATGGCTATCTAACTGGCTCTGAGGTCAAGAACCGTAGAAGAATATTTACGAAAGACTGCGCAATGGCAATCTCTGAAATAATCTTCGGGTCAGTAACCGCGCCCGATACGATAGCAAGAATTTGTGCAACAACTCCACCAATATTAAACCAGACGGTGCGACTCTCGTACCAAGGTTTAGGGGTGATAGTAAGCTCAGGTGTAGGTGTAAATATTGTCATATTATTTATATAATTTATTAAGAACAGCGCGAGTTATTGGACCGACATATCCTGTAACAGGGATGTTTTGCGATATTTGGAACTGTTTGACGGCGGCGAGAGTCTTTAAACCGAAGAATCCAAACACTCCTGTGGTAAGCAGTCCGCGCATCACTAGAAATTTCTGTAATTTTGTCACATCTGAACCTACCGAACCAAACTTTAAGTCAATGGTAAATGTCGGATGAAGCTGAACGATGACAGGCGCAGGAACAAAGTTATAGTAAGGTATCCATGCTTCGGTCATACGATAATTAGTGAAATCTGAATCTCCACAGCCTACCAAGTCCCATGTATCACCCCATGTGTTGGCTTTACGGATGAGATTCGTGGAAAATGACGCGTCTATGATTGCATGTCCACCAATGACGGCAGCAGGAGGTTTGAGGGGATTGATGTCTTGTGGCAACCATGATGGGGTGAACCATTCATTCCCTACCTCATAACGCGATAGGATGCCTGCCTCAGAGTCCAAAATGGCTCGCTGAACGCTTTCTAGCGTGGAAATGTCCACCTGAGCATATGCAGTGACTTTATCGCTACAAAGGGCAATTAGGCGGGTAATTTCGCTATCAGGGATTGCTTGGAGCTTAGCGATGTAACTTGCGTAATCAGTGCGGTCTATCTCACCGAGAGGAAATAGCTCACGAGGTAAAAAGCCATAGGTCTTTCCTGCTTTTAAGGCATTAAAGATAGATGAACCCTCATCCCAATTATTATCAAAGAACTTTTTTTGCAGGAGATAATTGAAGTCCGCTGAATATTTCTTGCCAAATACTTTCTGGGCGTTCTGCACTAGGGAGATTGCTGTACAAATTCCCACACGATGCTGATGTTCGATGTCTGATGAGACGTACACATATCCACCTGAGGCAGGGAGAGGCATAGCCATTGTAGGATGCTGAAAGGTGCGGACATCTGTTGAACTATGATTTGCACCGATTGATATATCTTCCATATGATTTAAATTATACTGCTTCTTTTCTCAATAGATTCCATAATAAATTTAAGCGTCTGCTCTCCGAAGAAGCCACCCACACCTGCCATGACATTGATGAGTGGTGGGGGGAGATTCCATGACTGCCCAAGTAGTGCGAACATGAAGCCTGAGAATCCAGCCACCATAGCTGAGGCGACAAGTATGCTAAGTTTGAACTTCTCACCTTTCACATACCCATTGAGGTAACGAGCAATACCGCCAGCGACTGCGATTGCTCCGTAGATAATTTCAATAGGTATGTTTTTCATGTTACATAAAGTTTAAAAGAAATGCAGGGTTTGCTATATTTGATGCTGAAAGCCAATCAAGTCCAATTCCCTGTGTTATGGTTTTTGTAAAACTTGAAGCAACAGTGGAAGAAAATCCTGTATACTTCACCACTTTAGCCGTGGCATTGCCATCATTTAACAAAAAATTTGTGCCGTCCCACGCACAACTAAATGGGCTTGCAATCGTGGCAAAACTATTAGAAATAGTTGCAGAAAATCCTGTATATTTATATGCCTTCACCGAAATAATACCCGAACTCAATAAATTCGTACCATCCCATGAAACACCACGCGCACGATTTATGGTGAGACTTGAAAGAACCGTAGAACTAAAACCAGTGAATTTCCAACACTTTGTTGAGTCATCAACAACAAGCATGTTTGTACCATCCCATTGAATATCATATGCTGGAGCAGATGGAAAAGAGAAACTGTTATTTATAGTTGCAGAAAATCCTGACGTTTTAATTAGCTTAGTTCCC
Source organism: Minisyncoccota bacterium (assembly GCA_043784805.1). GTDB lineage: Bacteria > Patescibacteriota > Minisyncoccia > Phycocordibacterales > UBA5272 > UBA11704. The sequence goes on from JAYVXX010000173.1 coordinate 2,965, forward strand.
GTTGCTTTTGAAGTAAGAATGTTTGTACCATCCCAAGA
>JAYVXX010000174.1:0-27682 GCA_043784805.1 Minisyncoccota bacterium
TTTGGTGTGCACCAACTTTTCAGTTGCTATTTCCTCATCTTGAATTCTCTCAGGGCAGTGCCATGAGTCGTCATAGTTTCGACGAGCTTGCCTACGACAATATTCAGGTGGTTCACGTCTTCTTCGTTCAAAAGGGCCTCAGTCAGCTCCTTCCTGAGCGCTGCGATTTCGGTGGCATCTTTGGCCACCATGATGCGCCCTCTTAGGTTTCTCACAAGCTCGATTTTTGCGCTCATCCATTCATCGGACAGCTCACCGAGATGCTTGCGTAAGGACATGGACATATTGGTTAACAGGTCGTCTTGGACCGAAGGTCGAGGATCACTCATTACTTTCTCCTTAATGAACAATATGTTTACGGAACATACCCTACCGACTAACTTCACCTCTTTCGTCTTAGGTTTAGATCAGTAATAATACACTACAACTTAAAACTAATTATGTCAAATTCCTAATTTCTCCTATCGAGCGCTTGTCGGAACGTATCACGGTCGACGTATTCAAGTTCCAGACCACTTGATATTCCGCGGGCGAGGTGGGAGAGAGTGACTAGTGAAGAAATGTAAAAGATTGAATCGCTTGGTTATACGCATTCATAATAATTTTTTGATCTCGAATAAAATCGTGCTTCTCCTGTCCCGGAGTATTTCCCATATCTGAAGTAGACCCCCATTTTGCTAATAGTTCAAATTTAATTTTCTGCTTTGAAAACCAGATAGTATGAAATTCTCCCTCGTTTCCAAACTTCATAACAGAATGACGAGCAGTTTCTTCTCCAATCTTGATATTTTCCAGTCGAGTTATTGGTGGGGGTGAGGCGAAAGCTTTACTGATTATATTAATTCGTGAAAGCAACGTCTCCTTTTTTGTTTCTCCAAATTGTGCCCAATCTCCCCAATTTGGAGCATTATAATTAATGGAAATTTCACCATAAATATCGCTATTCTCGGGGCTAAATGTGGTGTATTCACATCCACAGGTTTTATCAAATCCTTCTTTAACTTTGAACTCCTTTGGATATTTTATTTCAAAACCATATTGTTGATTTCTATAGATAGTCGTCGTAGAAGTTAAAGCTGAAGAAAGAGGTTTGAATGACGACAAGATTTGCTTCTTAATGCTAAGGTGTCCAATGACCATCATAATAATAAGTGTCACAATTATCAGTAAAACACCTAAGATTATTTTTTTATTCATGATTTGATTGTATCATTTCACTTTGTAAAAGTTTATCACCATCCATCCCCTCACTATTTTTTTATTTACTATGTTTATAGTAGTGTAAATAAAGTTGAATCATTCCTCTGCACGAGTCTGCAGTCCTTCTTGAAACCTTCAGGAGAAGAGGGGCTTGGTCTATGTGATTTAGACTAGATTAATTCCTCCTATCGAGCGCTTGCCTAAAAGTATCACGGTCGACATACTCGAGCTCTAATCCGGAGGAGAGACCGCGCGCGAGGTGAGAAAGTGTGACTTTGTCGATGCCGACGATTTGCTTCACGGTCTTTTCTACGTACTCAGTGGCTGTGTCTCCGTAGTCCGTGACAGGGAGCGCGAAGATGATTTCAGAAATTACTTTTGATACTATGCCGCTATGGATATAGGAGGTGAGTTCGCGGATGCGGATGAGTTCTGATGGCTTATCAGAAAGTGGTGGAACGAGTCCTCCTAGGATAAAGTAGAGGCCGTTGTATGAACCAGTCTTCTCAATGGCATCTAAGTCTAACTCCTTCTCAACTATCATGATTATGGAGGTATCGCGGGATTCTGATGAACAGATATCACAGAGTGTGCTGTCATTTTTAAAATTCTTATCGCCATAGTAGCGGAAGCATTTTTCACATTGCTTACCAGTGTTCTTCAACTCCTCAAGGACGCGGATCAACTGTTCCTTGTACTGGGAATGCTCACGGAGGAGAAAGTACACGAAGCGCTTGGCCTGCTTAGGTCCAATCCCTGGGAAGCGCATGAAGAGTTCAGTGAGTCGGTCGGTAGGGTTCATAGAGTTTGTTAAGTATAACAAACTTAGACTGCAGACTGTAGAGTTTGGACCGTATACTTACATACAGATACGTACATACAAAAAAGGCGCCTTAAGCGGCGCCTTTTGGAAGGGTATAGGTTACGTGGGTATAAAGTCAGAGAGATATTCTGAATCAATCCATTCTTCGTCAGTAACCTTATTCTGGCTGCGTGGTTCATGCGAGCCGACGATAGATGCGGTGATGAGCGAACAGACCATATAGGTAACAGCAATCGCCGAACCTACATGAATCCAATATGCGGAGATGAGCATTACCCCGATAATGAGCAGACACAGGGGCACTAGAACACAGTATTCTCCAGTATGGAGCGTCCGGACATTTTTGGTAAACATGATTCCTCCTTGCACATAGCGTGCAGTAACATTGACGAAATGTCAAACCAATGGGCTTTCGTATAGATTATGGAACAGGTTAGATAAAGTGTCAATAGTTTTTTGTAATTACCTGTGGATTAGATATAAAAAATTCATTCCCAATAAGGAGGTAGGCTAATTCTTTGGCGTTGAAACAGAGTGATGTGCGCCCAAGGCGTGACTTTATTTTTTATATAAGACCATTACATCCGTAAAAATTCAATAAGGACATAGGCAAGTTATTTACGTCGAAACTTGCTAGTTTCGACGCGATTTTTACGCTTAAAAATCGGGCATGTTCACGTTCACACTTGGCATACTGAAATCTCCAAATTCAGATTTTTCCACTGAGACGAATGACGTCTTCTTGTCGTCAAAGAAGAGTTCGACGATACCGGTTGGCCCGTTACGATGCTTTTCGATTAATATTTCAACAATATTTTTTCTTTCCGTGTTCTCGCCGTACTTGTCTTCACGATGAATGAACATCACCACATCTGCATCTTGCTCGATAGATCCAGAATCTCGAAGGTCAGAAAGGCGAGGGCGTCCTCCGCGGGACTCGACTGCACGAGAGAGTTGGGAGAGTGCGATGACGGGCGCCTTGAATTCTTTGGCGAGCGCTTTCAGTGAACGTGAAATCTCGGTCACTTGGTTGACCATGTTGTCATAGTTTTTGGCTGTGCCCATCAGCTGGAGGTAGTCCACGATGATGAGGCCGATTGGCTTGTCGGTATTTAGGCGTCGTAATGTACTTCGCATATTTAAAATTGAGTTGGCAGCCTTGTCGTCCACATAAATTGGAGCTTTCATAAGCTCATGCATACCTTGTTGGAGACGTTGGAATTCCTCATCCAAGGAGAGTCGTGCTGTGCGGAGCTTCCAGCCATCCACCTGGGACTGGGCGGAGAGCATACGGTCGACAAGTTGCTCCTTACTCATTTCAAGGGAGAATATTGCAGTTGGAATGCCATGCTTCACTGCTGCGTGGCGCGCGAAGTCAAGCGCAAGGGATGTTTTACCCACTGATGGGCGAGCAGCGAGAATGATGAGGTCAGATGGTTGGAATCCGGAGAGTTTGTTATCGAGGTCCTTGAACCCGCTTGGCACGCCACGAAGTCCACCATTTGAGTCAGAGAGTTTCTCGATACGTGCCCAGGTCTCATCGATCATTTCTTGGAAAGGAATCAGACGGTCAGATGAACCACCTTTGGTAGTGATCTCGTAGATCCTCTTCTCTGCTTCTTCAAGGACTGTCTCAAGAGAATCACTTTCATCATAGGCTATCTCTCCGATATGGGTACTGGCTTCAATGAGTCTACGAAGGAGTTCTTTCTTTCGTGTTATCTGTGCGTAGTACTTGATGTTCGCTGCAGATCCGACAAGTCCAAGAAGTTCAGAGAGATATGGCGCTCCTCCGATTTGGTCGAAGTTCTTCGCGGTGCGGAGGGCCGCAGAAACGGTCAAGATATCAATCGGTTCTTTGTTATTCACGAGCACCTCGATCGTCTCGTAGATGATCTGGTGCTTGGCAGCGTAGAAGCTCGAGGATGTGATGATATCAGAAATCTCAAAGAGGGCGTCAGAGGAGAGGAGAAGAGAGCCGAGGAGCGCCTTCTCGCTTTCCAAGTCTTGTGGTGGAATACGAGGACCACGAAGTGGGTCTTCGATGACCTTGCGATCATAGCTCTCGTAATTTCCTTTCTTCTTGTAGGTGCGCTTACCTCCTGCTGCGAGTTGGTCAAGTGGAATCATGCTTATGAGTGTACTAGAGTGGGGCCTCTATACACAAATAAAAATATGTTGTCTTCTGCTAAAAGTAGGGGATGAATTGGGGACAACGGGAGTGTACTTATTTTTAGTTCCTTAGAGGAGAGTAGATACTACGAAATCAGTTGATTTTTTGTATAAAGAACTATACCTATACATGCCAGTGCTCACGTGCTGGTGCTTGCTTAGACCCCTTTAGCAAGGGAAATTAGTTTCGAAACTTGTACCTCAGGGGACGCAAATCCCCTGAGGTTTTTTTCATTGACGCGTAGTTCAAAAATATTTACCCTATAGGTGGTGTTCGTGTCTGTGGACATATCTTGTTGCGGGTAGTACACGCAACAAGAATACAATGCTTGGAGCCCTCAACAATCCGGAAGCATTTTATCTTTTTCTTCACTATGGGTTCTGGACTCTTCCTTCTATTGTGGTGACTTCTTGACCATGAGAGGTATCCTTCACGGTGAAGCCAAGCCTTAGTATTTCATCACGTAACCTGTCACTTTCAGTAAAATCTTTTTCCTCACGGGCGGACTTTCGTTCGTTGAGCAGCATCTGTACTTCTTCGGGGATAACAATTTCAACTTTAATAGCTTTCTCAAGCCCCAGACCAAGAATGTCACTCATTACTAAAATTGTGGCATATTTATCCTCTTCGTTCACGTTATCGTCCCTAAGAAGATTCCACATTTCTGCGACAGCAGACGATGTTCCGATATCGTCGTAGAGACTTATGGTGAACTTTTCTAGATATGTAGAGTCGACAGCGCCTTTCTTCGTATGTTCCTTAGACCAGTCAACCAGTTTCTTGTAGGCAACTGCTGCACCGTCTAGTGCTTCGTATGAGAACATCATTTCTTTTCTATAATGGGATGTCAGCAGGTAGTAACGATACGCCAGAGGGTCGTAGCCTTTTTCAATAAGTGATGTGAGTGTTAAGAACTCATCATTTGATTTTGACATTTTTCCTAAATCATCATTTAAGAAGTTCACATGCATCCAGTAGTTCACATAGGTCTCGCCAGTCATTGACTCGCTCTGAGCTATCTCATTGGTGTGATGCACTGGAATATGATCGATGCCACCAGTATGGATATCAAAATGTGTGCCAAGATACTTCATGGACATTGCGGAACATTCGATATGCCAACCTGGGAAACCTTTTCCCCACGGAGAGTCCCATTCCATCTCACGTTTTGTATCCTTCGGGGAGAATTTCCAGAGTGCGAAGTCAGTGATGTTCCTCTTCTCCTTGTTCTCTTCTACTCGTGCACCACTTTTCAGGCCTTCGATATCGAGTTGTGCGAAGTCAGCGTAGGTTGGAAACGTAGCGGTTTCAAAATACACGCCGTCACTAATGGTGTAGGTGTGTCCTGCTATTTCAAGTGCCGCGATTAGCCCGATCTGTTCCTGTATATGGTCTGTAGCACGAGGAAAGGTATACATCTCGAGTGGAATGTTGAGGGTTGCCAGGTCACTAAAGTATGCGTCCGCATACATCTTTGCAATTTCCCATACGGTTTTACCTTCGCGTCGCGAACCTCTCTCCAATTTGTCTTCACCCATATCTCCATCTCCCGCAAGGTGGCCTACATCGGTGATGTTTGTGATATGGCGAACAACATAGCCCGCAGAAACAAATATCCTTCGCACAGTATCAGCAAAAACAGCCGCACGCATATTCCCAAGATGCTGATAGTGGTAGACCGTCGGTCCACAAGAGTAGATGCCAACCTTACCCTCTATGATGGGTCTGAAGAGCTCGATTGATCTTGTTTTCGTATTAAAGAGGTGTATATTTGTGGACATAGCTTCACTTTCGTTTATTCCCTTTATTCTAACATAGATAGCATGTATACTGTTTTTCATATGTCTACTACACTCCCGCTTACAAAAAACCAAACATTTCTTATAAAATATCTCTCGAAACGATTCGCTGTTGTAAGTATCGGAGTGGGAGCTTTTATTTTTGCAATATTTGCAACTGGTTTCCTGATTGGAAGCAGTATGAATTCCAAGGTAAGGGCTGACGAATCTTCCGTGGCTGACTTCAACACTCCACTCTTTAAGTCTGTTCAGCAGAATATTAGTGATAAGTTTGTGTTCTGGAAATCCTCTTCCACACTTCCGACAGCTAAGGAGCTTGAGTACGGTATGATTGCAGGTTATGTCGCAAGCTACAAGGATCCGTACACCATATTCTTCCCCCCTAAGGAGGCGAAGGCTTTTGCAGAGAATGTAAAAGGATCATTTGGTGGGGTTGGTATGAATGTTGGTATGAAAGATGGCAATATCGTCGTCATCGCACCACTGAAAGATTCTCCTGCTATGAAGGCGGGGATTAAGGCAGGGGACATCATCACTGCTGTTGACGGCAAGAACATGCTCGGACAGTCATCAGACGAGGCTGTCGGTCTCATTCGAGGCCCACTTGATACGCCCGTTAAGATCACCGTGCTTCATACTGGAGGGAAAGCTACCGTAGATATTACGATTATTCGAAAGGAAATCAAGATCCCCACGATCGACACTGAAAAGAAAGACGGAGTCTTTATTATCCGACTCTATAGTTTCTCCGCAGAGTCACCTGATCTCTTTAGAACTGCCCTCACAAATTTTGTGAATGCTAAGACGCCGTACCTTGTACTTGATTTGCGAGGGAATCCTGGAGGATACCTGGAAGCCGCCGTGAATATGGCAAGTTATTTCTTGAAGGATGGCATGGTTGTACTAAGTGAAAAACAAGGCAAAGCTGAAACAGTACTAAATCATCGAAGTACCGGTATAACAGGACTGCCTCCAGGAATTAAGATGGTTGTGCTCGTAGATGGCGGTTCAGCATCAGCCTCTGAGATTCTCGCAGGAGCGCTCAAGGATCACGGGGTTGCTAAGATTGTTGGGGTAAAATCCTTCGGAAAGGGATCAGTACAAGAGCTTGTAAACTTGGCAGACGGGGCATCGCTTAAGGTAACTATTGCGAAGTGGTACACACCAAATGGAATAAATATATCAGAAGCTGGTATCGTACCAGATGTTATAGTGCCTGTGGCAACAACGACTCCGAAAGGTTACAAGGGAGTCTATGATGCTCAACTCATCAAAGCTATCCAGGTGGTGAAGGGGATGAAGTAACAGACTTTAGACTTTAGACTGTAGACTTTAGCTAAATGCAATACAGAATACCAAAAGCGACTCCTTTGGCGTCGCTTTTGGTATTCTGGTCTGCGAAGTCTGCCATTGTCCACGTGGTCTGCGACATGGTATTATGTGGCGTATGAAAGTAATTCTCTTAAAAGACATTGCAAAGTTAGGGAGACGTGGGGAAGTGAAGGAAGTTGCAGACGGGTACGCCATCAATGTACTTATACGAAAAGGGGATGCGCTCATGGCGACCCCTAGTGAACTCTCTAAATGGAAAGCAAAAGAAGATTCAAAACAGCATAAGAAAGAATTAGCAACTAATACCTTTGTGCAATTGGTAGATATGTTACAGAAGGAACCAATTGTAATATCAGGGAAGAAAGCAGATGGAAAAGGTCAGCTCTTTGCTCAGGTGAAAGATGTGGACATTGTGGATGCAATTTTTAAGTCCACTCAATTCTCTGTAGATCCAAAACAAGTACTCCTTTCTTCACCAATAAAATCAGTTGGTAGACATTCTTTCATCCTAAAACAAAGTGACAAAAAGGAAGCTATCCCACTTTTTGTGCAATAAAAAAAGCTGTACATCATTGTACGGCTTGCTAGCCCCGTAGAATCTTCTTGTAATGTACATATCAATCATTGTTGATTAGTTATGAAGAAGGGCCGGAGCAAGCATGAAGCTTGTCCGGCCCGGGAATCAGCCCTTTGGAGCGGTGGCGCTGAAATCAACTGTGGGAGGCTTCTTGATGACATCCTCGTTATCCACCGTGAAGCTAGGCTTCGGTGAGTACGAGAAGACCAGCGCAATCAAGTTGGCAGGAAAGCTACGTACATGTACGTTGTATTCCTGAACGGACGTGATGTAGCGATTACGCGCTACGGTGATGCGGTTCTCCGTACCCTCGAGTTGTACTCGCAGGTCCCTGAATGCCTGATTGGCTTTCAGCTCGGGATAGCGCTCGCTCACAACCATGAGTCGTGAGAGGGCACTTCCGAGCTCGGTCTGTGCCTGTTGAAACTTGGCGAAGGCCGCTGGGTCATTCAAGACCTCCGGTGTGACCACCATCTTCGTGGCGCTTGCACGAGCCTCGATGACTTTGGTCAAGGTGTCCTGTTCGAACTTGGCTTCACCTTTGACGGTAGCCACGATGTTCGGTACCAAGTCAGTGCGTCTTTGGTATTGGTTCAACACCTCACTCCAGGCGGCCTTGGACTGTTCGTCCAGGCCCTGGAAGCTGTTGAAGCCGCCCATCAGCATCAGGCCGAGAATGATGACCGCACCGATGAGAAGGTAGCGGCTCATGTTGGACTTCTGCGAAGTGTTATTGCTCATTGTCGTTTCCATTGGAATTTCTCCTTGTGGTGGTTTCAAAGAATGGTGCAGGAGTTCCTGCGAAAACATTGATATCCGTTACATAAACTATCATCATTATGGGTAAATGTCAATAGTGTCAGTCTATTGACTATATGTCTATATATGTTATAATATATGTAATTGCTCGTTATAGTACGAAATTCTGTTATCGTGCCAGATTGCATGACTAAAACCCTCAGAAGGAAAAGAAATGAAGAATCAAGTGTTTCGCAATATCTACTTCTATGATGGAAAGAATCTTCCGTCTGGGAACGGTGAACTATTGTTTAGCTTCAGAAGCCGTTTCTCAGAGATGAACCGAAAATGTGCTCTTCTTGATGCAAGAAAACCCATAGAAGGTGGAGGCACTCTAGTCACCACATGGACAGTTTTCTGTGGCCGCTCCAAGGAACAGCCAAGGATGCTCTTTGAAAAAGAGAGGGAAAGGTTGTTATTCATCAAAGTCTCACCGGCTGCAAGTTGGTCGTTCGCAGTGAGGGGCGGGGATGACAAACTCCTGAGTACTGAAGGTAGTCAGTCTCTGGATAAGCTGTTTGAAGAATTTGTCGCCAATGATCTAGTCCTTACGTTACCGTAAGTGAAAGCAATGGAAGCAAAAAAGCCCGGCATCGCGTCGGGCTTTTTTTACTTTTTATATTATTTATTTAGCGGCTTCGAGACCTACGTTTGCTACTTTCTTTCGCTTGATTGTTCCATCAAGATGCTTCATGCGGCGTTCTGTGAACGATACCTTTCCTTCAACGAGGGCAAAAAGTGTGTGGTCACGTCCAAGACCAACGTTCTTTCCTGGCATGATTTTTGTACCACGCTGACGCACGATAATAGCCCCAGCCGAAGCTGTTTCTCCAGCATAAAGCTTGGTTCCCAAGTACTTTGGTTTACTGTCTGTTAGGTTTTTTGCCGAACCCGCGGCCTTTCTTGTTGCCATAGCGTATACTTATATGAATATTATGGGGCTCAGTATACAAGATAATCTTAAAAAAATCAATAGCAGGATTACTCGAGCCGATTGCATAAGCCTTTTAGTTACAACACTTTTTCTCCTTTCTTTCTTGAGCTACCTTACATTTGAAGCTACTGGGGCGAGCAGTCCTCTCTCATATATAACAGGAAGCGAGACTGATTCTACAGCTCTGACACCAGTAAAAGCTTCTGACTCTAGAGCATTTGGAAGCAGAAAGGGGAAGACCTACACCTTTTCTTGGTGTCAGGGAGCGAACAACATCGCGATGAAAAACAAGGTCTTTTTTGGCAGCGAAGAAGAGGCGAGAAAGACTGGTCGGCCACTTTCGAAGCTTTGCCAGAAATGATCTCTGGATAAATTTATAGATAAAAAAAGCCCTGTCACGAGGACAGGGACTTTGAGTACTTGTGAGTTGGCATCTTGCGAAACCTTCTTGGGCACTCAGGCGGACAACAAGGGGGAGGAGATGACCATCCGCCTGATCAACATAGTACAAAAAACATAAATGTTCGTCAAATGATATCTGGTCAGTTTTGGGCAATGTTATCCACACTGACCTTAGTGTCACTCTCGCTATACTATGGATATGGCACACGAAACAAAAACACATAAAAAAGAAATCAAGAAACCAAAGAAGTCGAAGAAGTAGTTGAGGCAGACTTTAGACTTTAGCTAATGCAATTTTAAATTAAGAAAAGAAAAACGCCGCGAGGTAATCCTCGCGGCGTTTTGATTCCTGCTAATTGACAGAAATCAGGTGGTGGTTTTTTTGGTGTTCCATCGATCGAGCTCTTAACAAGCCCACCGATAACCGTGATTCCAACTACCCATGACAGAGCCTTTGCGGCGGCATAGATTGGGAGGTATTGGTCCAGGTCATTTGGATGAAACATCACAACTAATGCTGCTGACTGTGTCAGCAGGGCCATGAGTCCAGCGGTCCCAGAAGACAACATCAGCCAGGGTTCCTGTAGGTTCATTTTCAACAAAAGGACCAGCAAGAGTGTGCCGAATAGAATGGCGCCGGTGATCACGATGATAACTGAGAACCAGATGGCTGGCCATGCTCCAAACCAGTATCCAATCTGCACCTGAAAGGGTAGTGCGAGTGCGTGTAGGAGGCAAATCACATACATGTGCTTGCCGGCCAGGATTTTGGTCAGTGCGTTCATTTCATTTCCCCTTAGGAATATTGTTGGATGAGCTTCTTCCGCACAAACCGGAGCGCCGCCGCCAAAATGGCGATGAAGCCGAGGGTCGCAATGAAAGCGGTGGAAGTTAAGAATGAACCTTCGCTTCCGTTGAAACTTGGTGTTGCCACGCTGATTGCAGAGGCCGTGTCCGGCGAGAGCAAGACGTACTGAGTTGTCTTCGCTTGAGTCCACACCGTTCGCAGGTTCTCGAGACTGACATCGTTGATCTTCATGCTTACGGCAAAAGAAATGAGCAGTATCGCGAAGAGAGCCAACAGGCCGAGGGTGGCGTTCATGAGGGTCTTGGTAACAGATTTCATTTTCACTTTCTCCTTGTTTAGATGAGTTGGGGTTTGTTTGGGGTCTTGCCACTGCCACTTGCCCAGTGGTAGACGGCGCAAAGCACCATCACGGCCACAGAGAAGATAGCAGAGATACCGAATATCGGTATCAATCCTGAGATGTCATAGACGCGACCAATCTGGGTCGCTATCAGGATGAACATACCGAGTTGGACCATGGCGTAGACCAAGCGAAACTTGTTCGTATACATATGTCCAAGCCAAGCCGGGAGTGTCTTCGGTCGTACCGCGCAAAGTATGGCAGCCATCGGAGAGACAACTATTCCGCCGTAGAGTGCCATGTTCACCAGCATTTGTACTGAATTGAACCTGAGGCTTTCAAACGGTGTCAAGATGTTTACGGCCGATACCGGAAGGAAGTGGCCCATCATCCAAGGGATGAGGACCGAGACTTCATAGCAGAAAAAGGCGCCAAAGATGCCGAAGCCAATGAAGAACAAGGATTCCAACTGTTCACTGATCCAATTTTTCATGAGAATTTTCCTTTTAGGTGAATTTGTTAACAAAAAGACGACCTATTCAATCATAACATAAGTATACAGTTATGTCAATATTTACTTATATATAAAATATTGTTTTACAAATACTTGTCTAGGTCTGGCCTGGACAAGATACCTAGGCCAGACCTAGACATCATAGGTAATTATTTAAAAATACTGAAAAGCGATGCTTTAGCAAGACTTATTACAGTTATTCTGGTATAGTAAGAGTATCAACCCACGTATGATTACCCTTTATGACTAGTATGGCTTCATTACCTACTACTTTTCACTGTCTACTTTCTATCCATGAATCTCACCCCAAAAATAAATGAAGCTATTAAGCTCGCATCCCATCTCCATCGTAACCAAGTAAGAAGGGATAAGAACAGCACCCCCTATGCTAGTCATCTCGTTTCTGTAGCGATGCTCATCTCCTCTGTCACCGAAGATGAGGATACTATTATTGCTGGTCTGATGCATGACTCGCTTGAAGATGTACCGCTCTATACATATGAGCGTCTAAAGGAGGACTGTGGGGAAGTCGTGGCGGAGATAGTTAAGCACGTCACTGAACCATTGGACGCCAATAAAGGGGATGATGAGCAGTTGCCATGGCTGACAAGGAAAGAGGAGTATCTCAATAACTTACGTAGCGGGGATGAAAAGAGCGCAATTGTTTCCGCTGCGGACAAGATACACAACACGGAGAGCTTCGTGGAAGAGCTTGTGCGTGAGGGTTCCGACTTCTTGGTTCGCTTTGATTCAAGTATCAGGAATCGAGTATGGTTTCATGAGCAAGTCCTCGAGATAGTCACTGAAAAGCTTGGTGGAGATAACGCTCTCGTCAAGCGTCTCGCTCTTAGTGTTGATGATTTTAGGAAGTTCATTCCTCTACAGCAGTCCATAGAGCAAGTTTCAGCTTAGCGTCCCTTTCTTGGGTATTTTCTAGGAGACTATGTACATTAAACAAAGCTTCTTAAACAAGTCCTATTAAATATAAATGGCCGCGACTATTAAGGTCGCGGCAATTCTATCAAGGTCTCTAACCTGGAGAACCTTCTCTCACAGCTTCCCCAATGCCATTCTTTCCGCATGACTTCTTTTGTTGTCTGGATGAAGCGAGTGTGTGCAATACAGGTATTCAAGCAGGTCCATGAGCGTGAGTATGGCAACTATGACTGTCATTATTGTCAGCTGTAGCGCATGCCATGCATCCTGTACATTAAATGGAGGAGCAATCGGAGAAACAAAGTAGACCACTAGAGCTCCTGTAATTACGATGTGAAGGTATCGAAGGCTTCTTCTGCTCTCTATCTCTTTCGGCACTACCCCATATGAGTGCTGGGTCCTTTTCAGTATCCTGGCCGCTGTTGTGTTAATGCCGAGATGAACAAAGCACAACAGGAAGGTAAGAAAGCAGAGTGCCCATCTTCCCAAGACAAGAGTCATCACCAATATGATAGATGAGGACATCCAGAGGATTAGATTGCAATAGAGAAAGAGGATGCTTATATCCTTCCTTCCGTAAGGTGTGTAGAGCTCAAACTGGCGGACGAGCCACTGGGCTCCTACCACTAAGATAGTATCTACCATATAGAACATGATTCTCTCCTAAAATGTTGGATTGACTTACAAAAATAGTACGTTAAGGTGTGGGTCATGTCAACAAAGGTTATACACTGTATACTAAAGTGGCCACTATGAAAACTACTTCGATAACTTCAAAGCATGCCTCCAAAAGCCAACAGTTCGAGGAGCGATACAAAGCTCTCAATCAATCCCAAAAAAAAGCCGTGGATACTACTGAAGGACCGGTGCTTGTGGTTGCGGGTCCAGGCTCGGGGAAAACGGAGCTCCTTTCGCTTCGTGTTGGAAATATTTTAAAGAAAGGGCACGTTTCGCCGCACAACATCCTCTGTCTTACCTTTACTGACAATGGGGCTATCAATATGCGTGAGCGATTAGCCTCACTTATTGGGGGCGATGCATACCGGGTATCAATATTTACTTTTCATGCATTTTGCAACCACATTATTGCGCGTCATCCAGAGTACTTTTGGAAGGCGGCACATTTTTCTCAAGCAAATGATATAGCGCGAGCGGAAATTTTACAATCTCTTTTCATGACCCTTCCGCACGGGCATCCGCTTGCGAGTTATCATCCGGAAAAGGGATACGTATACTTGCGAGATGTTGCTGACCGTATCAAACACATAAAAAGTTATGGATATACCGCAGAAGAGTATGAGACCGTACTTAAAGAGATGCCAAAAGAGTACAGTAAGATAAATGAGGCACTGAGCCCGTGGCCAGAAAGGTTATCAATTAAAAAAATTGATGAAGTGGAGGGGATCATAAGCAGGCTTCGCACACTTAACGGCACAACGTCCCTCTATCTTGCAACTACACTATCTAACGCACTTCAAGCATCACAAATACTTGGTAAGACTGAGCCACTCGGCGATTGGAAAGCAAAGTTCACGGTCAAAGGTGAGGGTAGCGTCATCCTTAAAGATTCTTATAACGAAGAAAAGATTCTTGCAGTAGGTGAGCTTTACAAACGTTATAGTGAGGAGATGTATAAGCGAGCGCTCTATGATTACGACGACATGATTATCGAAGTAGTGCACGCGCTTCACGATGAGAGTATTTTGCGTAACGCGCTTGAAGAGCAATATCAATATATATTGGTTGACGAATTCCAAGACACGAATGAAGCGCAGATGTCACTTGTTCGGGCAATCACAACTAACCCTTTGCATGAGGGGCACCCTAATGTCATGGTCGTAGGGGATGATGATCAAGCTATTTATAAATTCCAAGGGGCAGAAATCTCGCACATCATGCGCTTCAGGGATAGCGTGTATAAGGATGTGGTAACCATTGTACTCGATAAGAATTATCGCTCAACACAGAAGATTCTTACTCTTGCTAGAACTCTTATCACACAGGGGAAGGGACGACTCGAGAACAAGTATGATGATATTCAGAAAGTACTTTCCGCAGAAAATAAAACTCTACCAGACGGGGCGGTGACAATCACTCAAACAACATCAGATGTAGCAGAATACGCGCATATCGCGCGCTCTATCAGAAAGGCGCTTGATAAGGGAACCACTGCTGACGATATTGTTGTCTTGGCACGAGGGCATAGAGAGTTACGCGCTATTCTTCCATACCTTGACCGTGAACATATTCCGTATGAGTATAACAAGAAGGCAAATGTGTTTGACGAGACGCATGTGAAGATTTTGATTGAGGTATGTGAGTACATCGCATCAGTCATGGCGCACGAGACAACCTCTGACCATATTCTTCCTCATCTTCTGTCGTATCCATGTTTTTCTATTAATCGTCACGCACTCTTTTCGCTTGCTGTGGAAGCAAAAGAACATCACAAGAGTTGGACAGAAGTGCTTATCACAACCGAACACAAAGACATTAAAAAAATAGGCGAGCTCTTCGCAGAGTTAACGGTTGCGAGTGAGACTACTCCACTTCCGCATATTCTTGAAACCTTCATGGAGAAAAGTGGTTTCAAGGAATTTTATTTCTCTCGTGACTCAATTACGAAGAGTCCAACAACCTACATCGCCTTCTTGGCTTCTTTAAAGACATTCATCGAAGCACTCCGTGTATGGAAAGAAGGAGAAGTGCTCTATGTGTCGGACGTTGCACCATTTGTACGGATGCATATTGATCACGACATCACACTTGTGAGTGAATCACCATTTATGAAGCATGAGAATTCTGTGCAACTGATGACTGCACATGCATCTAAAGGTCTTGAGTTTGGGACTGTGTACCTTATCTCAGCTCATGACGCTCTTTGGACCAAGTCACCTCGTACTAACATCGCCCCGTTGCCATCTCCGCTTGTGCCACTGATGCAACCCGCTGGAGATACCGAAGATGATTTCATACGCTTGCTCTATGTCGCTATCACTCGTGCGAAACACACGCTTCATATCAGTAGCCACGATACCCAAGTGAGGTACCTCCCTTTGGAAGATGTTGTGAATGCAGTCGACGGAGGCGACGTACCAATAGAAGCACATGAGAATGCGCTCGCACTTCATAAGGAAGCATACAAAGAAGACGAATGGGCATTACTTAAACGACTTGTGAAGAATTATAAAATGCCGGTAACGCATCTCAATAATTTTATTAATATTGGAGAGGGTGGACCGCTCTATTTCATTGAACAGAATCTTTTACGTTTCCCTCAGCCGATGAATCCGTCTGGAGTGTATGGATCTGCAATTCACAAAGCAATCGAAGAGGTTGTTATGTATCCAAAATACCACACAGGGGACAGTACTCCACTTTCGCATCTCCTTACAATCTTCGCAAAAGAACTATCTCGCGGGCGACTTCCAAAGTTTGAGATGGAGAAGCAGAAGAAGCGTGGCGAAGATGTACTTACTCGATTACATGCAATGACAAAGGGAATGTTTACCCTAGATGATCAGGTAGAAGTTGACATGAAAAACGAAGGGGTGCTCTTAGGTGAAGCGCACATTATTGGCAAGCTTGACCTCTTACGTGTGCGAGATAAAAAGTACGAAGTGGTTGATTTTAAAACTGGGAAAGCTTTCAATACATGGGAAGAGGCAAAGACCGATGTCGATAAAATAAAATTACATAAATATCGCCAGCAGCTTATTGTTTACAAATTACTTCTGGAGAACTCCATTCATTTTAAAGAATTTCCAGTAGGAAAGTTATCACTGTGGTTTGTGGAGGAAGAGAAATTTTCTGAACTAGTACTTGATGCTACGGCGGAGGAAGTCACAAGGACTCAACAACTTGTCGAGGCAGTCTATAAAAAAATTGTAAACCTTGAGATAACGCCTGATATTTCTAAATATGGGGAGACATATAAGGGCTTGCTTCAGTTTGAAGAGGATTTGATTGAAGGGAGGATTTAGCTTAATTTCGAAAAGCTTTCTTTTAATAATCACATTATTTTTTCTTTTTAACTTTTTCATCGAAATAGCCGCCTATCTTTTCCTGCTGGAAAAGCGGCTTTGCTCAGCCACCCGCCTGTGTAGACTATTCCTTATGAAAAAGTTTGGTTGATAGTGGACACAAATACAAATGCATTTACATTCTTAGCAATGTATAAGTTCCTATGGTAGAAAGGATATATGGCTAAAGTTAATGAGAGGGGGTCGCATACACCTACTATTGAAGGAGCTTTTCCTATTTTGAAAGTGTTTGGCAAAATTGGAGTTGAAGTCTCTCCGGGGGTAATACAAGCAAATGCAAAATCAAAAGGACGAAGTGTGAAGTTAAAGAAGCTCAACAACGAAACCTTTGAGATGGTTGTCGTCGTGAAGAGCAGCAAGCAGATGTTTAAAGTCTATGGTACAAACCAGGAGGAGATTATCAAGCTCGTAGAAACTTTCAAGAAAGATAATTGGAATGTGCAAGAGATGCTTGATGTTTCAAAATAAAACAAAAGCCGTTCCTAAAAAGGAACGGCAGATGGACTGTCTCAGCATTTCAGATGTTGTGGAGAATGCATAGCTTTCAGCATGTAAGGAATACGCACGTGAGATTCTTCGATGCTAGCGAGGTCACAAAACAGGAATGCATTTATGTTTCGTACCCCGAAAGATTCGAATACTTCTCTTGCATGTGAAGAAAATAGGAATTGGTTCACTCCTACGTTGTAGATGATGCGCGAATCCTCCATGGCAGCTAACCCAGCTCGAGCATTCCGTATGGATTGCGTAAGCTGCCAGATGTCCAATTCGGTCAACGCAACATTGCCAATGTGACCTACTTCCAGAGCTTTCTCCGCAGCTTCTATCCCAACCCTGAGCGCTCCCTGGACATGCGCTTTGGTTGCTAGCTGAGTCGCTTCAAGTTTTCTCAAGGACCTATTGACGCGAATCGGCCCATATTTTCTCGTTGTACGCTGTGTCAATTCCGGCTCCATGCTGACACTCCTTGTCTTTGGTTTTGATGAAAAGAACATGAGCAAAGCTTTGCCCGTGATCGCAGATCTTAATAGTACATACTAAAATATTACCTGTCAATCACAACTCTACCCTACGACAAGTGTCTGGTATACTTACACTATTAACTATGCCTGATAAATATTCTGCAGTATGGGTGTCGCATTCTTCTATGGGAGACTTTTTGAAATGCCCACGGCTATATTATCTGCACAACATGTATAAGAGTCCTGAGACGGGGCATAAGGTCTCAATTGTGAGCTCTCATATGTCTCTCGGTATTGCTGTACATGAAGTTCTTGAAGGACTGGCAGAATATCCGGCGAATGAGCGGATGGAGAAAGACTTGCGCGCCAAGTTTGAAGAAGTCTGGGAGAAAGTGTCTGGAAGGAAAGGCGGGTTCACAAGCGCCTCTCAAGAAGAGGAATTTAAGATGCGTGGGAAGGAGATGATCAACAATGTCATCAAAGATCCAAAATTTCTTCCTAATAAATGTATCAAGCTTAAGCGTGATACTATGCCGTGCAACTTCTATATCTCAGAAGATCATAACATTATCCTAAATGGACTCGTGGACTGGATTGAGTATCTTCCCGAGACGGATTCGCTCCATATCGTGGACTTCAAGACTGGAAAACATGAAGAGAAGGAAGGCTCACTCCAGCTTCCAATCTATCTACTACTCTGTAATGCTCTCCAAAAAAGAAAAGTCACCAAGGCGAGCTATTGGTATCTTGAGTCTGATAAAATGGTGGAAGCACAATTACCCGACCTCGCTACTGCAGAGAAAGATGTCTTAGAAGTTGCTATGCAAGTAAAAGAAGCAAGACGTTTCGCCAAGAAAGATGGAGTAGAAAAAATCTTCGTCTGCAAGAATGGTGCGTATAATCCTAAAACTGGCGCTGGTGGTTGTCATGGATGTAGGCCATATGAACGCATCTTACTCTCTGACCCAAGTATGGAATTCGTCGGTGTCGGAGGATTCTCGCAGGATATGTATCTTGATCTGGAATAATATGGGCACGTCCGTATTGCATTCCCGCAGTATTGTACTATCATTAAGATATTACTGAACTTTAGCTTATCACTATCTATGCTATATATTATTATTGTTATCGTTGTTCTTGCTATGCTCTCACTACGTGTCGTGAAGCAGTATGACAGAGGTGTTATTTTCTTCCTTGGAAAGTTCACGGGGATTAGAGGCCCAGGACTCATCATCCTGATTCCAGTATTAGAGCAAATGACAAGAGTCGCACTACGAACTATCACGATGAATATCCCTTCGCAGAAAATCATCACCAAGGATAACGTCTCTATCGATATTGCAGCAGTTGCGTACTATCATGTCGTCGATCCGGAGAAGTCCGTGATAGCCATTGAGAATGTGGACCAGGCAGTCAATCAGATCAGTCAGACGACTGTTAGAAATGTCGTTGGACAGTTCCAGCTTGATCAGCTTCTCTCCCAGACAACTGACATCAATCTGAAGATTAAGACCGTGATTGATGCTCATACTGAAAGTTGGGGAGTGGAAGTCACTGCGGTTGAGATCAAGGACATTACCTTACCGGACAATATGCAGCGTGCCATGGCTAAGGAAGCAGAAGCAGAACGTGAAAGACGAGCGAAGGTGGTGGCAGCACAAGGAGAATTTGAGGCGGCGGTCAAGTTAGGAGAAGCAGCTGACATTATATCAGCACACCCTGTTGCCCTTCAGCTTCGTACCTTACAGACGATGGCAGAAATTTCAGTGGAAAAGAATTCGACGATTATCTTCCCAGCGCAGTTCATGACAACAGTGAAGGAAGCACTTTCGATGATACGAGAAGATGGAAAGGTATAAGGGTATAGAACAATCCTGCACACTTTTTGGACGAGTACTACTATACAGGTTAGTTACAAGTGCTCGGGCTCGTCATATACGCCTCGCTGTTACAGCTGAAGGAGTCTGCTTTCTCACTGTCCCGTACGGAACTGGGGAGCGTATGATATCAAAAGTCATAACCGAAAAAGGTCCATGGATATTTGAGAAGATAGACTATTTTTCTGCTCGAGTTCTTAAGAATCCACACACCAAACTTGGGACAGGTGGTAGACGAGAGTATCTGGCCTACAAGGAACAAGCTCGAACTATCGTGGAGAAAAAATTGCATCATTTCAAGCAGTTCTATGATGTCAGCTGGAAGCGAGTGAGTATCAAGAACATGACTTCAAGGTGGGGCAGCTGCTCCAAGCTTGGCAACCTTAACTTTAGTTACAAACTTTCATTGCTCCCAGAGAAGCTTATGGACTACATTATTGTTCACGAAATGTGCCATCTTTTAGAGCTCAATCATGAAGAAAGGTTTTGGGATCATGTTGCCCGTGCAATCCCCGAATATGCTCTTAGACGGAAAGAATTGCGGAAATATTTATAATCATTATATACTTTCAAGATAACAGTAATTATTACTTTAATACCTATATGACAATCTTTGGAAAAACTATTTTGGGAGCTATCCTCCTCCTGGCTGGAGTCGGAGTTTTTTACGGAGTAAGTTCGTACGCTCATAAAGATGCGGCTCCTATTGAGGCGGTCACATTTCCTGTTCCAGCAGATGGGGCGATAACAGCCAGTACAACTGACGCGACGAGCACTATGGCGACAACGACAAACGTTGCCACAACCACTCCTGTCTCAATAGGTAAGAAAATTCCTTTTAATGAATTCATCAAGAAAGGAGGCTCCTACAAATGCGTTGTCACTCAGACGGTGGCAACCATGACTACTAACGGAACTGTCTATTTGAACAACGGTAAGGTTAAAGCAGAATTTACTGTAGCTATTGCCGGGAACACTATCAATACATCTATGATTATTCGTGATGGGTATAGTTACACATGGACTAGTAATTCACCAACGAAAGGAATTAAAACGAAGATTGCAAAATCTCTTGTTGGGAATGCCTCGTCATCTCCACATGGGACAGTAACGTGGGATGGCTCTCAAATAGGAGATTACAACTGTGAAGCAGTAACTGTTGAAGACTCCACATTCGCACTTCCGACAACAGTTACATTCGCAGAAACAAAGTAGGACTTAGGATAGAGGGGTGAGGGGTTAGTAAAATGGAGATGCCGTAGGCATCTCCATTTTTAGTATCTTCTATTCCCTAACCCCTCTATCCTCGCCCCTACCCAAAGTTTGTTAAATTACAATAAATTTGGTATACTGTCTAGTACTATGACAGAACCAGTCTATCTCTATGGCAGGAATCCTTTACAGGAGGCACTTATGGCGGCCAATCGTGGAAAGGGGCTTTCAATCAAGAAGCTCTATCTGACCAAGTTTTCGGAAGACAATCCGACTATCATGAGTCTTGTCCAATCTAATAAGATTCCATATGTCACTGTCACTTCTTCAGAAATTGAAAGCATGGCAGGGAAAGACGTCATCCATCAAGGTGTTTGTGCCGAACTCCATGAGAGTATGCTCTACACGCCACTTGAGGAGGTGCTAGAAACAGTGCGTGCTAGAAGTAAGAATTCTCTTCTTGTGCTACTAGATGAGCTTCAGGATCCGCATAATGTCGGAGCTATTATACGTAGTGCGGTGGCATTCGGAGCTCAAGCAGTACTTCTTCCGGAGCATTCTCAAGTGGGTATCACAGGTACTGTGATCAAATCGTCTTCGGGTATGACATTCGCAATTCCAATTGTGAAGATTGGGAACGTCAACACGACATTGCTTAAACTCAAAGAAAAATCCTTCTGGGCATACGGACTAACCGGAGATGGAGATTCCACACTTTCGGATACGAAATTCGACGCTAACACCCTTCTTGTTGTCGGGAGTGAGGGAACGGGTATATCAAAAAAGACACTCGAGCATTGCGATTTCAAACTTTCAATAAAGACGAGCGCTTTGTGTGAATCATTGAACGCATCAAACGCGGCAGCAGTTGCGATGTATGAATACGGAAAGCAGAATAACTAGACACACAACTATAATGCAACATACTAATGCCAATTCTGGAAAAGAAACAATATGGGATGTCGTGGTTATTGGAGGTGGGGCTTCTGGAATGATGGCTGCGGGAAGAGCTGCTGAACGTGGCAAGAAAGTTATCTTACTTGAGAAAAATACTGACCTCGGGAAAAAGCTTCTCATTACTGGAGGTGGACGCTGTAATGTTACCAACAACAAGATAGACAATCGGGAAATGCTTGCTAAGTATAAGGGAAGTGATCAGTTTTTATTCTCAGCGTTCTCACAATTTGATGTTGCTTCAGCACTAAGCTTTTTCAATGAACGAGGAATGCTTACAAAAGAAGAAAACGAGGGGAGAATGTTCCCAGTTTCAAATTCTTCCCAATCGGTTTTTGATGTGCTCTATACGTATATGAAAAAGGGGAATGTTACCATACGAAAGAGCAGTATCGTTGCTGGGATCGCCCGTTCTAAAGATGGCGAGCATATCATAGTACGCACAAAGAGTGGGAACGATGTCTATGGGCATACCTGTATCGTAGCTACTGGAGGCACGTCGCGCCCAGAAACGGGATCAAATGGCGAAGGGTTTTCATGGTTAAAGAAGCTTGGCCATACCGTTAAGGAAAGTGATGCTGCGCTTGTACCAGTTGCTCTTACGGATACGTGGGTCAAGAAGATAAGTGGACTAGCTCTTGATGAAGTCAAATTGACGACATTTCAAAATAATCAAAAACAAGAATCATACAAGGGGAAAATGCTTTTCACCCACTTCGGTATCAGCGGTCCTATGGTGCTTAACATGAGTAAGGATATTGGTGAACTTTTGAAGTATGGAGAAGTAACACTCATGCTCGATCTCTTTCCTGCGAAGGATAATGGAAAATTGAAGAACGAGTTACAGAATATTCTCGTAACCGAGAGCAATAAAAAATTAAAGAATGTCTTAAAGCAGCTTATTCCCTCATCACTCGTTACTCCACTACTTCTACTCACTGGGATAGAAGGAGAAACATTTAACCACAGTGTCAGTAGTGAGGACAGGGTGAAGCTCGTCAAGCAGATGAAAGAAATACCGTTCACGGTGAAAGGCCTCCTCGGTAAAGATAAGGCTGTTGTATCTTCAGGTGGAGTTGTACTCACTGAAGTTGACTTTAAAACCATGCAGTCACGTCTTTTACCTAATCTCTATCTCATTGGAGACGTGCTCAATATCGACAGACCTTCAGGTGGCTATAGCCTTCAGCTCTGCTGGACTACCGCGTATGTCGCTGGGTCTCATGTAGGTGAAGAAAAAAGCAAAGACTAAAAGCCTAGAATGTAGGTTATGTAGAGGGGCTTGCAAGAACCCATCTGATTTCGTAGAAACGAAGTCGTATGGGTTCTTTTGTATATAAGAGATTTTAATGGAAGGTATGTCAATAGATGCGATGTATGATAAAAGTGATAGAATACTGTCATGCTAAAGCGTCTTCTCCAAAAATTCTCTAATGAGATTGGTATTGATTTGGGGACCGCTAATACCTTAGTCTATCTCCGTGGGCGAGGCGTTGTCATCAACGAGCCTTCAGTTGTGGCACTTAATACCAAGACAAATCGTGTCGTAGCAGTAGGAATGGAAGCCAAGAATATGATGGGACGGACCCCAGCGCATATCCGTATCGTACGACCACTTGTCGACGGAGTCATATCGGATTATGAAGTGACGGAAGAGATGCTCTCATATCTCATTAATAAGGCGAATGACACCGACAGGAAACTTTTCCGTCCACGTGTCGTCATTGGTATTCCAGTTGGGATCACCAATGTTGAGATGCGTGCAGTGTATGATGCTGCTAAATCCGCTGGAGCAAGTAGTGTGTATATTGTGGAAGAACCGATGGCAGCGGCAATTGGAGTGCATATGCCTATTCACGAGCCAGTCGGAAGCATGATGGTAGATATCGGAGGTGGTACAACAGATATCGCAGTAATAGCTCTCGGGGGAGTGGTACGAGCGAAGAGCTTGAAAATTGCTGGAGATAAATTAACAGAGGACATCATCAGCTACATGCGAGATGAGTTCAAAATGTTGATTGGGGAAAAGACAGGAGAGTTCATCAAGATGACAATTGGTTCGGCATTGCCGGACGAGAATGGCGAGGAACTCTCTGTGAAGGGGCGTGATTTAGTCACTGGACTTCCTCGTGAGGCGGTCATTACAGACGTCGATATTCGCGAAGCGATGTACGGATCGATAGCACAATTGGTAGACGCTATTCGTGAGGTACTGGAAACTACTCCACCTGAGGTACTTTCTGATATCATGCAGAAAGGGATGACACTCTCAGGTGGTGGAGCGCTCATTCGTAATCTTCCACAATTACTTGAAATGCAGCTTAAAGTCCCTGTCATGGTGGCGGATGATCCATTAACTGCAGTTGCTCGAGGTACAGGAGTTATACTAGAAGACATCAAGCTATACAAGGACGTCTTAATAGAAGATACCAATGACATATCTTTCAGATAAAGCTAACAAAAAAAGAAAAGGTATTTCATATGTGCTCTATGCAGCGCTTTTTTTTGTAGTACTTTTTGCATGGCCACTCTTCAAAAAATTTGTCGCACCTGTAGTGGTACCAGGAGCAGGAAAGTATGCGGAAGTGAAGTCATCCTTTAGTGTACTTCCTGAATTTCTTCGTACATATATGACATCTCATCGTGAGCTTGTGGAAAAAGATAAGGCTCTTGAGACCGAAGTCGAAAAATTAGAAAATGAAGTCGCCGAAAAAGATGCTGCACTACGAGAGTTCTCAGCACTCTCTTCCGCAAGTTCTGGTGAAGGAAGTATTTTGCAGAAACCTCTTGTTATGTATCCGCTTATACAGGATCCTCTCCATCTCTATTCAACTATTCTTCTCTCAAAAGGGTACAAGGATGGTATCGATATTGGGGATAGGGTATTTGTGCGAGGGCGACAAGTAGTATGCACCATTAAGGAAGTGTATACATCTTCCTCATTATGCCTTCTACTTACTTCTTCTGGTGCTACAACAGAAGGGGTAACGTCATCATCTTCTATTGCACTATCCCTTGTTGGTCGTGGTAGCTACTATCTTGGAAGCGTGGTCAGGGATAGCTCTATTAGTATTGGCGAAAAAGTCTATCTTCGTGATAATCCAAGTATGACGCTTGGTACGGTGACAGATATTTCCCATAACAATCAGGACACCTCCTGGTACGTGTTCGTGCGTGGCGCCTATAATCCGGTGACATCCTCCATTTTTTATGCACAGAAGTAAGAAGAGATTGTCATGGAAGACTATCTGTATCTCAAGTGGCATAACTTTCGGGCTTTTCTTTGATCTTACGTTTGGAACTTCTAGGTTTCCAATCCTTACCATTATCATTTGTGGTATAGTAGTTTTGTATGAATGTATTTCGCCGTTTGTCTACTCGCCGCGCTAGAAAAGCTGTCCTCTATGAAATTGATCCAGAGGATGTGTTCATCGATTCTGAGAATCTCTCGGCACTTAATGTCGATCAGATGCAAGGTCAACTCGAGCGACCACTTGAAAAATATATTTTCTATATGGCGGTTCTCTTTATCGTGGTTTTGATTGGTGGATTTTCCTATCGGTTATTCGCGATGCAGGTAGTGGAAGGAGACACCTATCAAGAGAAAGCAGACAGTAATCACTTAAAAAAAGTCCCACTTTTCCCACTTCGTGGGACTATCTCAGACAGAAATGGTGACTTACTCGCATGGAATACTCTCACCCTTCCTATAGCTACTTCAACCAGTAGTAGTACAACTAGTAGTTTGACAGATGCAAGTTCAAGTGTGGAGACATCGTCTAAACCTCGAGTTAACAATGATATTCCAAAACGCGTCTATACAGATACGAAAGGTTTTGCCCATCTGTTGGGCTATGTAAGCTACCCGAAGCGGGACCAGACGGGAATTTTTTGGCAGGATGAATATGTGGGCAAGGATGGGGTTGAAAAACAATATCAGATGAAGCTTTCTGGAACCAAAGGGGAAAGAATCATTGAAGTCTCAGCACTTCGCGAAATAGAAGCAGAGAATGTCGTAGTTTATCCGACACATGGGGATAATCTCCGTCTTACCGTAGACAAGGGTGTGCAGGCAAAACTCCAAGAGAGCATGGTCGCCCTCGCGAAGAAAGCTAACTTCACGGGTGGGGCTGGAGTAATCATGGACGTTAACAATGGCGATATATTGGCGATCACGAGTTACCCGGAGTATGACAATAACTTGATGACGAATGCGGCTACAAAAGAGGAGAATTCAAAAATTGGAGAAGACCTCCTTGACAAGCGAAGAAAGTTTTTGGATCGCGCTGTGAGCGGACTTTTTACTCCTGGGTCAACTGTGAAGCCGTACTTTGCATATGCGGCACTTGCGGAGGACATCATTAGTCCGGAGAAAAGTATTTATAGTAGTGGACAGATTGTGATCAAGAACAAATATGATGGGCCAGACTCGGTGTTTAAGGACTGGGAGGCTCACGGATACATCGATATGAGGAATGCTTTGGCTGAATCATCTGACGAATATTTTTATCAAATAGGAGGAGGGTATGAGGATCAGAAGGGATTAGGTATCGCACGGCTGGACAAATATGCTGAGATGTTTGGATTCGCTTCAACTACCGGAATTGACCTTCCTGCAGAAGACTACGGCGTCATCCCAACTCCTGACTGGAAGAAGAAGGTTTTTGGGGAATCGTGGCTACTTGGTGATACGTATCACTCATCAATCGGACAGTATGGGTTCCAAATCACACCGCTTGAGCTTGTGCGAGCCGTCGCGGCTATTGCTAACGGCGGACATATGGTGACACCTCATATCTTGCTTGGTGCTGAGACTGCTTCTACATCACTTAATCTTGATGGAGATAAGTTAAAAGTCATTCAAGAGGGAATGCGCATGGTAGTTCATGGTGCCCGGGGTACAGGTAAGGCGCTAGATATTCTAGGAGTAGATGTCGCAGCTAAATCAGGGACTGCAGAGCTCGGGGTGTCTAAGCAGCTAGTGAACTCATGGATAAGTGGATATTTCCCGTACGATCATCCGAAGTATGCGTTCGTTGTGATCATGGAAAAAGGCGATAGACATAACCCTTTTGGCGCAGTTTTTGCCGCTAAAGATACCATAGAGTATATGCGTGATTACACACAATATATTAAGTAGTATACCGAGCCATAAATTGGCGACCTGCTAGTTGATTTTTGAAAAAAGTTTCTCAACGTACGTCCTTGTACGTCTCTAAACTTTTTTCAAAAATCAACGTCGCATTTCATCCAATTTCTGCCTCCGCTGACGATATATAAGATTTGTAAGATTCCAAAATTCAGAAATAAATCTGCCCTGCAATAAAATTATTGCAGGGCAGGAGGTGTCCCATGGTCACTTCTTGTAGTCGCACGGAACTTCAGAAATGTGGTTTACACGGTATGAACGTCTCATGGTTACTACTTCGTAGCATTTGCCAGTTACAGGGCTTTTGATGACCTGGAAGTCAAATATATCGACGTCGGTTCCTTTGCCGTCATCTTGAAACTCTGGTTTCCCACAGGCTGTCAGGGCGAGTGTCATGACGATGAGAACTGGCAAGAACATTTTCTTCATAGCAGAATTCCTCGAACTAGTTACTGAACCGATATGTATACTACATTATAAAAACATTTTGTCAATGTAATGAAAATGTATGCTGTATGGTATAATTAGAGCCATTATATTTATGGAATACCTAACACCTGAAAAGAAGATGCTCTTGGAAGAAGAGCTTAATCATTTAAAAACCGTGCGTCGTAAGGAGATTGCGGATGCTCTTGAATATGCCAAGTCACTCGGGGACCTCTCTGAAAATGCCGAATATCACCAGGCCCGTGAGGATCAGGCAAATTGTGAGGACAGAATCATTCATATCGAACAGATTCTTAAGAACGCTGTTATCATGGATACGCATAAGGCAGAAGTCGTGAGTGTCGGTTCTACTGTTACTGTCATGAGAAAGGGGAGCAAAGAAGAGAAGACATTTGCAATAGT
>JAYVXX010000175.1:0-2956 GCA_043784805.1 Minisyncoccota bacterium
TTTGCATTATTTATCAAGGTGTAGTATAATTTATCCCACATTTCTCATGAAAGTACGATCCTCAGTTAAGACAATTTGTTCAAAATGTCAGATGCTTAAACGCGGAGGAGTTCTTCGTGTTATTTGTGAGAATCCTAAACATAAGCAAGCTCAAGGCTAATGTATTAAAGAAACTGTATTCGCAACTACTATACCCTAAACCCTAGTCCCTAACTTACTATCCCTATGCGTATCTCCGGTATCAACCTTCCAGAAAATAAGAGACTCGAAATTGCCTTGACTGCAGTGTATGGTGTTGGACGACCTCGTGCTCTCACCATCATCAAGAAGCTTGGTCTCAATATTGGGATGAAGACAACTGAACTTACTGCCGACGAAGAGAACCTCATCCGTCGTGAAATTGAACTTTTCAAAACTGAAGGAGACCTAAAGCGTGAGACCCAGCAGAACATCAAGCGTTTGAAGGATATCAAGGCATACCGTGGCATCCGCCATATCAAGCACTTACCAGCACGTGGACAAAGGACCAAGACTAACAGCCGAACTGTCCGTGGTAACGTTCGTCGTACTATGGGAAGTGGACGCCGTAAGACTGAGAAGACCTAAAAACAATCTGAAGAATAATTATATACATATATGGGAAAGAAACGAATCGTAAAAAAGAATAGTTCAGGCGTCGATAGTGCTCTTAAGGCACGCTCTCTTGCGAAAGCAATCAAGAAAAAGATCGTAGATGGTACGCTTTTTGTTGAGTCTTCTTACAACAACACCCGCCTCTCACTCTCGGACAAGGCTGGCAATATCATTTCATGGTCATCTTCTGGGTCACTCGGATTCAAGGGGGCTAAGAAGGGGACACCTTTTGCAGCGTCTAAGATTGGAGAACTGATGGGAGAGAAAGCAGTTCAGTTTGGAATTAAGGAGGTGAACGTCATCGTCAAAGGTGTCGGATCAGGACGCGAGTCCGCTATCCGCGGGTTCTCTACCTTTGGAGTAGATATTGTTTCAATTATTGATAAGACGCCTGTGCCACACAATGGTCCAAAGCCTCGTAAACCTCGTCACGTATAAAATATATGAGTAGAATAACCTGTAAAACCTGTCGTCGCCTTGGAGAGTCATTATGTGGCCGTGAGAAGTGCGCCTTCAAAAAGCGTCCATATGCTCCTGGAAAACTAGACAGTGAGCGAAAGCATCGTTCAAACACATCAGAATATGGTGAACAACTTCGTGCTAAGCAAAAGATGCGCCACACCTACGGCCTTATGGAGAAGCAGTTTGCACTCTATGTGAAGCGGGCGACTGCCACTCACGAGTCAGGGGACGGATCAGTTACTCCTGGACTTAAGCTTGCTCGATTGCTCGAGTCACGACTCGACAATATCGTCTATCGTACAGGGTTTGCAGGTAACCGTGCGCTCGCTCGACAGATGGTCTCACACGGACACATCATCGTAAACGGTCGTCGTATCAATATCGCATCTCATCAGGTAAAAGTTGGCGACACTATCGCTATCCGTCCAGGCAGCAAGTCTACCAAATTATTCACTAATCTTGAGGAAAAATTGACGGCTCTTGCCCCAAGTTACATGGTTGCTATCAATCCAAAAGCATTTTCAGCTGAGGTAAAGGCCCAGGTTCGCGAGGTAGAAGGGATGTTTGATACCCAGAAAGTGCTTGAGTATTACTCAAGATAGCAGACCTTAGCTAGTAGACTTTAGACTGTAGCACCATACAAAACGTATCAGATTTGTGAATTTATGGTTAAGAATAATTAGCTACAGTCTACAAGCTAAGGTCTACAGTCTGTTTCCACTAACACACACTTGCTTTTTTTGCAACTTTGGGTTAGAATGAAGCAACTTTACTTATAAGGGTCAGGAGGTGTGCTTCACTATTAACTAACGATACTTTATATATTGTATATGTCTTCACATTCTATCATTTTGCCATCAAAGCCAAGAATCGTTAAAGAAGATCCTGTTTCAGGCGTCTATGAGATTGATGGGTTGTATCCTGGATATGGTCATACACTCGGTAACTCACTTCGTCGTATCATTCTTTCTTCCATTCCTGGGGCTTCTATTACAGCGCTATCAATCGACGGTGTGAAGCATGAATTCTCATCTATTGATGGTATTAAGGAGGATGTGATTGCTATCATTCTTAATTTGAAGAAGACTCGTTTCAAGTTACACGGTGATGATGCACAGAAGGCGACTCTCCACATCAAAGGAACCAAACTCATCACTGCTAAGGATATCTCCATGCCTTCCCAGCTTGAGATCATGAACAAGGATCAGTATATTTGCGAATCAACATCAAAGGATGTTGATATCGCTATCGAGATAACTGTCGAGAAGGGGCTTGGCTATATTCCTCGTGAAGTACTCCAGAAGGAAAAAGCTGATATCGGAACTATTTACCTCGATGCATCATTCACGCCTATTCGTCGCGCAAGCTACGAGGTAGAGAATATGCGTGTCGGTGATCGTACTGACCATAACCGACTTAGAGTCACCATCGAGACTGATGGTACTATCACTCCTCATGAGGCGCTTGAGAGTTCAATCCACACCATGATTACTCAGCTCCAATCTATTGTTGGATTCCGCGCAGAAGTCATCGATATGCCACAAGGCGTCGCTCCTACGCCTATCATCGAGAATAGTGATTCACTTGATATCACTGATGCTAGTAAGGTAAAGATCGAAGACCTCGGACTTTCAACTCGCACAGAGAATGCTCTTGTTGGTGCTTCTATCCGCACAGCAGGAGGGCTTGCTCGCAAGAGTGAGGCTGACCTTCTGGCAACAGATGGTCTTGGAGAGAAAGGTATTAATGAAATTAAAAAGGCGCTCTCAGATCTCAATCTTGAACTTAAGGCATAAGTAGGGTACTATAAGGTACCTGACACGGAACTAACACACGACGTATGAAACATCACAAAGCATTC
>JAYVXX010000176.1:0-9522 GCA_043784805.1 Minisyncoccota bacterium
GAAAGACCGGAGCCCGAAGGCATTGTATATATAGTATACTACGATAAAGAAAGATGTCACCCAATTCCTCAAAAATTAACAAAATAAGTAAGAATGGCACAGACGAAGGCATAACCTTCGCTGCTACGAAGGTTATGCCTTCACGTTGTGTCATCCCATGCCACGACATTGGATCCAGTGTCTCCTCATTCAAACCCGCATTCTTGGTACTCGTCTGTCATCTGAAAGCGAAGCGGTCTGCAGGTCCTTCGCCTGCTGGTTCCGGACATCTTCGTCGCTCGTCACTCCTTGATCTGATGTCTCGTGCCCTCGTGTTCCTCTGTTGTCTGTTGTCTGTTAGTCTGTTGTCTTTTTCCGCTTCCCCCGCTTTCGCCCTTACTTCCCTTAACACCTCAAACGCGAATGTCGTCAAAAATGGCTTAGTCGGTTGGTGGACTTTTGATGGCAAGAATATGACCAACACCACAGCGACGGATGTAAGTGGGAGTGGGAATACCGGAGCTCTCACCAGTATGACAAAAACGGGAAGTGCAGCGGCGGGCAAGATTGGACAGGCTCTTAAATTTAACGGTGTGGATCAGACAGTGCGAATACCTAACTCAGCTAGTATCAATCCAAGTACTATAACGGTAAGTGCTTGGATAAAAGTAACAACTCCCGGGGCATTCGAAAGTATATTCAGTAAGGATAATTCAGGCGGGGGTACACGCGTCTGGCAGTTCAGGAAAGAATCAGGAGGTACGGTAACCCTGATTGTCTTTCGTAATTCGGACAGTACTAATAGCCAAGCGCAGAGCTCAGTAAGCGTAGATGATGGTAAGTGGCATTTTGTAACGGGGACCTGGGATGGTACCAATATTAAAGTGTTCGTGGATGGCGTTCAAAGTGGCGGCTCGACTGCGTTTAGCGGCATCCTTAAGCAAGGACAATCTAATGATGCATATATTGGGATGATAGAAACAGGTTTACCTGGTTTTTTCCCAGGATCGATTGATGATGTCCGTATCTATAACCGTGCTCTCACTGCAAGCGAAATCCAAGCCCTCTACAAAGCAGGTGGCGGCGTACTCGCCGCCACTCCACCAGGCACAAATAACTCTGTCGGCATTAACTCCGGCCTCATCGGCTACTGGACCTTCGATGGTAAGAATATGACTAATACAACTGCCACGGATCTAACTGGTAATGGTAATACTGGCACGCTAACCAACATGACTGCCACCTCATCTGTAATTATTGGTAAAATCGGCCAAGCTTTGAATTTTAATGGGTCAACCAATTATCTTAGTGTTGCAAATAGTTCAAATTTTAATCTATCTTCTATGTCAATATCCTTCTGGATTAAACCGACCACAAGTGGTGGGAGCGACCCAGGCTATGGGCTTGTAGATAAGGCTAATTTTGTCGCTAACATTACCGATGCTTGGGGTGTGTACTATGTAACTGGAAATTTAATCAGGTGGCGTGCCGTTGCAAGTGGTGGTGCAGGCAGTGGCTTTTTTGATAAGAGTGTCTCTGCTCCACCAGTGAATAAATGGGGTCATGTGGTAGTTATATGGGATCAAAGTGCAAATCGCTCAAAAATCTATATCAATGGAGTACTTGCTACTAATGGTGCGCCTGATGCGGGGAGTAACTGGGGTATTAATGCAAATTCGAATCCAGTAATAATTGGTAAGAGTTACTACAACGATATTTATTTTCCTGGAGGGCTTGACGATGTTCGTGTCTACAACCGTGCCCTTTCCGATAGAGACGTCCAATCTCTCTACAAAGCTGGCGGGGGTGTCCTCGCCGCCGCTACTCCCGGCACAAGTAATGCTGTTGGCATTAACTCCGGCCTCATCGGCTACTGGACCTTCGATGGGAAGAACATGACCAACGCCACTGCGACTGACTCTAGCGGGCAAGGGAACAATGGCACGCTAACCGACATGACCGCCACCTCCTCAAAAACCATCGGTAAAATTGGTCAAGGGTTAATATTTAATGGAAGTAGTTCTATTTCTTTGGGAACAGTAGGGCAACCAACTAATACATTTGCATTTGGAGGGTGGATTAAGACAAGTGCCACTCATGAGATTGACGTTGAAACAACAAATAGCACTGCAGGTGTAAGTGGTCAAAAATATGCCTTTGACCCAAAGCATTTTACTGATCCAAGTGCTGGAGCTGGTCTGTCGATTGGTACTAATGGTATTTCTGTTTACGAACACAGTGATGGGTATTTATGCCCAGTATCAGTATATAGTGGTACTATTGGTAGCGGTTGGAACCATATTATGGTTGTTTACAACAACAAGGTGGCGTCTATTTATCTTAATGGAGCTTTAGTGCACACTGGTGTTACTTCAGTTAAGTCCACAGTATACGCTCCTTCCTACATAGCCGGTGGAATAAGTAACTATGGAAATTTTACAGGATTGATTGACGATGTTCGTATTTATAATCGTGCACTTTCAGCAAAAGAAGTCCAGTCACTCTATAAACTTGGTGCCCAGTAGCCACCCCACCCCTCTATGAGACACATAGGACCTGAGACACATAGTATTAGAACTATTCCTCTCCGGAGGCAAGACCTCCGTACCCTCTTGCCTCCGTACCCTACGTTATTACTCTAGAAGTGATCTTTCTCTCCGAAGGCAAGACCTCCGTATTGCTGAACCTTCGTAGAAAGGTCTTCCCTTCACATGTAGTATTAGAACTATTCCTCTCCGGAGGCAAGAAGACCTCCGTACCCTACGTTATTACTCTAGAAGTGATCTTGATACGAAAACCAAGTCAGAATGTCTCGTTTAAAGTGACTACCAGTGGGAAAGTACTCAAGCGAGAGCACATCCGTTTCATTTCTTGCCGCTCGTTTGTCTTTGTAATATAGAAAATCAAGATAGCTTGAATATTTGTAATCTTCTAGATATTTAAAAGTCTTTTGAATATCTTTAAGACCATACTTCTTCCATGTCGGATCAACCAGCTTCACCGGATTAAGATTAATATACGAAAAAAGATATTTGAGATACCTATCTTCTGCAATATGCTTTGCTTTAAACTTTCCTTCGAACAGTCCTCCAGAATGTAAATATTTTTTATTATAATACATTGAATATGCAGTCGTTAACTTTTGCATAAATTTACTCACCCCTCCATCTATAAGGGGAGTAAGAAGAATGTGAAAATGATTTGGCATTAAGCAGTATGATCCAATGGCAACAAGTTTTGCGTTAGGCATCTCACTTACGTTTTTCACGAAGGCCTTGCCTTCGTTAAGCCTACCGATACTTTTACTTTCTTGTACATTTCGCATATCGACTCGTTCCGGCTTATTTAAAACAAATAATAAATCTTGAAATCTGCTCATATCTTCATTACTATGAAAAATAATCTGCTTACTATTGCCTCGATTATAAATATGATAAAACTCTTCAATTACAAAGGGTGTAATTCTTGATGCCATATATAAAGTATAAAGGAATATTTTACGAAGGCAAGACCTTCGTAATCACAAAGTATAAAGGAAAATTTTACGAAGGCAAGACCTTCGTAATCATTTTAGAATACTGTTTTTTTGGTCTATATTCTATCTTCAATACTCTGTTTCTCTTTTGTACCAGTCATCAGTATTAAGGAGATGTTATAATAAATATACCTTTTTAGAAGCTTATGTCGAATAAAAATACCATAATAATTTTAAAAGAAATTATAGTAATTTCTTTTTTATTGATCCTCAGTAGCCCTCCTCTATTTGCCGAAACAGTCTCAGGTGGTGGGTATGTGGTTCAGCAGATAATTGCGCCAATCCAAGGAGCTCTCTCTGGTGGCGGGTATGTACTACAACAAAATGCGCAGACGAATGGAGGTGTCGCCTCAGGTGGGGGGTACACAGTCTATGGCGCGTTCGGAACTGGCACGTCTATTGTTATTCCGTCCGTTGTTACGCCGCCAAGTAGTGGAGGAGGGAGTAATGGTGGAGGATTCTATATTCTTCCAGCTTGGTTTACGGGAGCTGGCACGACGACGGCTTCTTCAACCATTCCAAATACGATTTTGACTGGGAATGGGAGCACCTGCTCGACACGTATCACCTTCTCAGCTCCAATTGATGTTGGTCTTTCGACTAATGTAAAAAGCGATGTCAAAAAGTTGGAGATATTTTTGAATACGTACGAAAATGAAAAGCTTCCTGTCAATGGCGTCTATGAGCCGAGAGACGTGGCGGCAGTGAAGCGTTGGCAGTTAAAGTATAGGACATTCATCCTTGATCCAATGAGATTGAAACAGCCCACAGGGACTATCTACACACTAAGTCAGCGGCAGATAGAGCGGCAAACGACGAGATATTGTGGTGAGCCGATTGTGGTCACAGCGTGCCCATTCTTCAAGCAGAATGTTTCGTATGGCGATCGTGGTACAGAGGTAAAAAAAGCCCAGCAGTTCTTGAACATTGTCCAAGGCGAAAAGCTTCCCTTAAGTGGAGTATTTGGTCCGCTCACCAGGGAAGCAGTGAAGCGATTCCAGCGAGTACACAAAATCTATGTCGCTACATTCATTCCATTTTCTTTTGCGACAGGAAACTGGTATACGACTACACGGATCAAGGCTAACGAGACTATAGGTTGTGATATACTAAGGTAAATCAAGATGCTCTGCTTGATGAAATTTCGAATGAGCACATTCGTGACTTGGTTATAATGTCAGGACGTCCGAGTCAGTAGACTTGCGGCTTGGCCATGAATATGCAGTCGTACCACTGTACGGCTTGGTCAAAATCATTGTCCTTCCTCAAATTTCATTCAAGCACATACATCTTATAAATATATGAACATCAACGTATTTGAAACAAAAAATGAAGAAGGGATGGGAACTGCTGACACATCTTCGTTTGAAAGTGATGAAGTGTTTCAGATGAAGCAGAAGATTGAGAATAGGAAGAACAAACAAAAAAGAGTGCGAATGGTCTGGGGAGCACTCGTCATTGTGGTTATTCTTCTTGCAGCTTCTACCGCCTACTCTCAGTACAAACTCTATAAGCTGACCAAGGATGAGATGACCGTTGGAGCAGGCACCACTAAGGGTGAAATTGGCGCATCAAGCATTCCATCAACTCCAAAAACTGGTGAGGATGTCATCAAATCACTCTCACGCCATATCCTTCTCCCGCAAGGCAATCCTCAGATTGCAGAAGTGAAGGATGCGACGAAGTTGAGAGATTCGCAAGCCTTCTTCAAAGATACTCAAAACGGAGACGTTGTTGTTGTCTACGATACATCCATCTTCATCTATCGTCCATCAGCTGATATCGTAGTTGCGGCAGGAGATATCTCAGGAGTCGGGCAGGTGAAGCCGTAATTTAATTGCTGGTAAGAGTGTCATTTACTTTTTTATAGTTAGTTAATCAAGAGTTAGTTAACTGCTGGTATGCTATACTTATAAGTATGATTTCTCAGGATAAAAAGAAAGAAGAAACTATTAGGGAACTTTATCTATCTTCTCTTTCTATTTCAGAGATAGGAAGCAGACTAAGTTTGTCTCCTTCTGGTGTTATGTATCAACTTAAAAAACAAGGGGTACCTATGCGTAGCAGATCAGAAGCTAACCGTATTAAACACAATAAAATGCTTGATAGTTTTAGCGCTATCTTGCCAGAAGATATACCAAAAACTTCACTTGGTCTTTATCTCATCGCATTAGCATTATATTGGGGTGAGGGAGCAAAAACTAGTAATACTGTCGCTATTACAAATAGTGACCCAGAAGTTATAAGAACCTTCCTTTTATTTTTAAGAAAAATCTGTCATATCGATGACCGTCGTCTTCGTGTGCTTATCCATTATCACCAAAATCAGAATGAAAACGAGCTTATTTTATATTGGTCTTCTTTGCTAGTTATTAATCCATCTCAGTTTTATAAAAGTACTCTTCATAAAAAGTCTACAAAAAAGTCGACAAATTACTTGAAATTTGGTACTATCTCTTTACGTTATTCGGATTCACTTCTGCATAAGGAGATTTTAGCAAGAATAAAGGTCTTGAAAAAATATTTTTAAATAAGCCACTTTAGCTCAGTTGGTAGAGCAATTGTTTTGTAAACAATAGGTCCTCAGTTCGAGTCTGAGAAGTGGCTCCCGATTTTTTAAGTTGGTGCCCCCGGCTTCTTAAAATCTGAGCTTCTAAAGTTCAAGTCTATTCTATCGCAGATACTTGGTTCAACCACTTTTTTGTAAATTCTCTAGTAGTATGATCGACACCAAAAAATATATTTTCACACTTCTGATTACTACTGCGATATTCGCTACGGCTTTTTTTGCTTCCACGTTCTTCTCAGAGAAACGTGTAGAGGCCGTCAAATCCATACAGGACAATATCGCGATTGACATCCTTTCGAGTGAGACACAATTTGATCTCTTAAAGGAGGTGCCGTGCCAGAACGTGAGTGATTCAATGCTTTCCGCCGAACTCTCCACTCTAGGGGACAAACTCTCTCGCACGGAGAGCGAACGAGGAGAGAAAGACCAAGATGTCATCTATCTCAAAAAATACTATTCACTCCTTCAAGCGAAGGACTATCTTCTTTCTAAGAAGCTTGCCGAGAAGTGTGGAGCACGCAAGAAGCCAGTCTTTGTCATTTATTTCTATTCGAATGCAGGAGATTGTCCGGAGTGTGTGAAGGAAGGCTATGTACTTACACGATTGAAAGCGAAGTATCCTGATCTTCGTGTGTATTCATTTGATTATGACCTTGACCTTTCTGTCATTAGCTCACTGAAGTCAATTTATCGTGTTCAAAAAGTCCTTCCAGCGCTTGTGATTGAAGACAAGACCTACACAGGATTTAAGTCCGTTGAAGACATGGAAAAGCTTCTGCCGGACACCCTTCGGGAGGCTACGACAACAGCATCGGTGAGCACTACAACCTCCGCCAAGAAAAGCCAATAATTCCTTTTCTAGTTTCATTTGTCCTATCTATCTATGATCAATCAAATCCTGCAAGCATTCATGTATCCATTCCTGTTTATTTCCATGTACTTTCAAGTACTTCTTCTCATGTCCTTCTTTGAAAACAAAAAGAAAATAAAGGAAGAGGAGTCTCTCACGTTGAAGCGCTATCCGACAGTCACAATTGCAGTACCATGCTGGAATGAGGAAAAAACTCTCGCAGGAACATTGGATTCATTACTCAATCTAGAGTATCCAATGGATAAGCTGTCTATTATTGTCGTTGATGATGGAAGTAAAGATAGGACGCTTGCTATTGCAGAAGAATATGCAAGTAGATATCCACGTGTGGTAACGGTGCTTAGTAAGCCAAATGGCGGCAAGCATACAGCTGTGAATATGGCGCTTGAGAGTTCGACGTCGGATTTGTTTGGGTGCCTGGATGCGGACTCTTTCGTTGACAAGAAGGCTCTCAAGATCATGGCATCATATTTTGAACATCATCCGGAGGCGATGGCAGTTACGCCATGTATCCATATTCGTAGACCAGAAACTATTGTTCAACGCGTGCAAGCGGTAGAATATTTGATGGGGGTATTTTTGCGTAAAGCCTACGGTCAGCTCGA
Source organism: Minisyncoccota bacterium (assembly GCA_043784805.1). GTDB lineage: Bacteria > Patescibacteriota > Minisyncoccia > Phycocordibacterales > UBA5272 > UBA11704. Next base: position 7,560 of record JAYVXX010000176.1, read on the forward strand.
TGCTATTCAGGTGACACCGGGCCCTTTTTCAATTTTTAGACGTGAAGTGTTTGCTATCATTGGTCACTATCATAAAGCTCACAACACGGAAGACTTTGAAATCACGCTCCGTATGCACAAGCACGGCCTGAAGATCATGAATTCCCATAAGGCTCTCGTTTACACCATTGGCCCAGCAACTTTGCGGGGATATTTCTCCCAGCGACTGCGCTGGGCACGTGGATTCCTTGAGAATTCTCTTGACTATAAGGAGCTTTTCTTTAAGAAAAAGTATGGTAACTTCGGCATGTTCACTCTTCCAATGGCTTTCCTATTTGTCTTCTATTCACTCTATATAGGATTCTATTTTGTCTACACATCTGCTAGTAAGTATTGGCAACTCATTAATCAGTGGATGGTCGTCGGTATTCATCCTGCCTTGCCAACATTTGATATGTTCTACTTCAGTACTTCTATTCTCTCTTTTGCAGTGATGGTCATGCTTACAATGTTTTTGTTTACTATCTATATCGGTAATACTCTTTCTGAAGATAAGCAGGAGCTGTATCGAAACTTCCCATACTTCTTCATCCTGTATCCACTGCTCGGCATTGTATTGTTCCCTCGAGCCGTGTTTGATACGCTTGCGAACAGGAAGAATGAATGGGTGCTGCAGGACACCAAGAAATAGACAACAGACAATCAGACTAACAGACATTAGACTGTTGTATTGGTTTGTCTGATAGTCTATTGTCTGTACGTCTCCAGTCTTAGTCATCGAATCATTATGATATAATGATTCGATGACTGGTCACGCTCATCCAATAACGCTTGCTATAGCAAGGCTTTCTGACATCTTTTCGAAGATTGGTTTTGATACGGTAGACGGGCCGGAACTTGAAGGCGAGTGGCATAACTTTGATGCTCTTAATGTGCCAAAGGATCATCCAGCTCGTGATATGCAGGACACATTTTGGATCAAGGATAGAGTAGGGAAGAATAAGTATGGAGAGGAGATGGGGTACGTACTTCGAACTCATACGAGCAATATGCAGATACGTACCATGGAGAAGTATGTTGCGGAGGGGAAAGAATTTCCGCTCGCAATCTGCTGCCCAGGAAAGGTTTTCAGAAATGAAGCAACGGATGCCACACATGAAGCACAGTTCCATCAAGTGGAGATGCTGTATGTAGCGAAGGATGCGTCGCTCGCGATGATGGTTGGAGTAATCGAGAAGGTGTTCTCAGAATTTTTTGGAAGTGATTTGGTAGTGCGTCTTCGCTCAAGCTACTTCCCATTCGTCGAGCCAGGGAATGAAGTCGACATGCAGTGTTTCAAGTGTAAGGGGAGCGGTTGCAGTATATGTAAGCAAACTGGTTGGATAGAGATTGGTGGCGCTGGTATGGTGCATCCACGAGTACTTGAAGCAAGCGGCATCAATCCGCATGAGTATCGTGGCTTCGCATTCGGCTGTGGTATCGATAGGATGGTGATGCTCAAATATGGTATTGATGATGTGCGGCTCCTTTACAATGGCGACCTTCGAGTAGTGAATCAATTCTAGATGGTATGTGGATAGTAGAAAGTGGAGAGTAGTAAATACAAATACAATACATACAATGGCAGAAAGTTATAAGAATTTAAAAATATGGAAGGACTCAGTTACTCTTGCTGCTGATGTATATTCTTTAACAAAAAAGTTTCCAAAGGATGAGGTATTTGGTGTTACTTCTCAACTTCGTCGAGCTGTCGTTTCTATTTCTTCTAATATTGCCGAAGGTTCTTCTCGGTCTTCAAAAAAAGATTATACTCGATTTATTGATATCGCCATTGGATCACTACATGAAGTGGAAAGTTTGCTAGCAATTACTTTTCAGTTAAATTATCTTTCAGAAAATGAGTATGTTAAAATAACAGAACAGATAAAAAATCTTGGTATTTTAATAGGTGGTTTTAGAAAATATTTAATGAAATAGTATGAAT
>JAYVXX010000177.1:0-2909 GCA_043784805.1 Minisyncoccota bacterium
AGCGCGATTGACACTCAAGGCAGTAAGCTTGATAAGATGATAAGTGGCTTGAAAGGCGAAGTGAACGCAGAATCAGTCGCTGATCGTGTAGCTGACTTCGGTGAGAAAAATATATCTCACGGCGGATTCTCTACAGAGGTAGGTGCTGAACGAGCACAAGACGCAATGGACCGAGGGGCTAGTATCTACAATCGTGGGAATATGCCCTACTCCGATGCAAATCAAGTAGCAAAGTCTGCCTACAACATTGAAGGGTATAGTCCTTCTAACACACCTAAAGCGAACTACAGTTCACAGTTAGCCCGTCAAGAAGCCGGTGGCATAAGAGATCAAATCAAATCTGCTGGAGACACACAAGGTGTGCCGGTGTCCGACCAGTTTTCAAGGCTCTCAAATTTATTAAAGGGTAACAAAGCTCTTCAAGCTCCCCAGAGTATTGATTTGAATAACCCTATCTCAAGTCTCACAAAGGCTGCATTAAAAGAAACTGTGGCAAGACCTGAGGTTATGAGTTACGGGGCTGCTGGTGCTAATGCTGCAGGCAAGGGATTGTCTTCAACTGCTGGTAAAGCAACTCCTGCGTTGCTACAGCTTCTGTCCGGATCGAAGGATAATTGAAATGGATTTCGAAAAAGTAGTACTAGAGAAACTTGACAAGATTGAACTTAAGCAAATCGAGCATACAGTTGCTCTAGCTCGGAATACTCTGGTGCTTACCGAGCATCATGTCCGTACAACTAATTTAGAAGCCAGAGTACGGCCTATTGAGAACCACAAGCACTTCGTGGACATGTTTACTAAGACTATTATGGCCATAGTTACTACGGCTGCAGCAGGTGCGGCTTTGTACCACTATCTTTTTAAGTAGACCACACCAGCACCACCAACGATAATACCAATAGCTCCGATTACGAACGGATTTCTATACCACGCCTCATCAGCGTGGATTTTTTCGTTTAAGGACACATTGAGATCAGTAATCCGCTTAGTCAGCGTGTCTGTCTCAGTCTTATAGGATTCTATTTCTTTCTGCTGGTCAGCAATAACACGATCAGCCGCAGTAATGGCTGAGCGGCACGCAGAAGCACAGTCAGCATATAGCTCACTTGGTAGTAATACTATTAAGCTGATCATTAAGAGCATCTTTGCTTTTTTCATAATCCTTGATATCCTCCGTTACGTTACCTGATAACATTTGGATCTTGTCGTGCCACTCTTGCATGCCGATAGCGATGTCACGTCGAGCGGCCTCTTCCTTAAGACCTCTGTTCTGTTGTATGAGTTTATAAACCCATGCTGCCAGGGATGCTATAGCTGCGAGTATTGCTCCGATTGTGTAAATCATTTGTATCTCCTCAGTAAAAGTAATTTGGAGTATTTCTCAGTTAGGTCTACGTTGTCTGTCCGTTTGATTACACGGTAATCATAGAAGACCATGTTTAGTATTACCAACAGCGGTAAAGACGCTACTAACAGTAAAATCATCTGACCGTACCAACCATTAAAGATCTCTTTTTAACGATTGAGAAATTGCTACGTCTTGAGCGGAGTTCTGACCCACACTTCCTACATTTGAAACGGTCGTATCTACTCACTCCAGTATACGAGTATCCATTCTTGATGAAATCAACGCTGCCACATGAACACTTAGTTACCGAAGAGCTGCTGAAGACATTGAAGTTTACGGTGTTGTCATAAGGGATAAGTTTTTTATAGAGTTCTTCAAGAGCAAGAACGTCGTGTTTGTTGTAACGTTCCATCTCCTTCCAGGCGGACTGATTATTCTTTAAGCACTCTGTCCATAGTTCCTGTCCGGGGAATTTGTTATGCTTAAGCTTTTTATATTTCGTACACAACTTGTCGGACATATACTCAAGCTTGTTACTTGTGAAACCAAAGTGTTTCTTGGCTAACAGGAAAGTATCAATGTGTTTAAAGCTACTAGGTGGATTAAATCCATTGATAACGAACCTAGAGTTTAGTTTCTTTTGGTCGAACTTTTTGCCGTTTTGAGTAATTACAACGTCCGCTTCATCTAAGAGATTCCAAATACCTACTAAAAGCTTCTTGTCGTCCCGGACTTGCTTTGCGTTTCTCTGATCTTCATACATTACTTTTTTTGAGTTCAGCCATTTAGCGCTCCAGCTTAAGACTGACCAGTCTTTGACGATCTGGTTTAGGGCTACGTTATTGTCCCACAATCCCCATACATATGCTTCAATTGGAGCAGTCTCGATATCAAAGATAAGAACCTTAGGTTCGTCACTCATTTCTTACTTCCTCTCAAAATGCCCATAAACACACCAAGTGCTGCACAGGATAAGAAATACGTAATATCGTATTGGATTAGTATTCTCAGCGATATACAGCCGCATACTATAGTGACTAACTCATACCTATTCATTTCTTAATCCCCTTTTCTTTTACTACAGCTAAAGCTTTGTTTAGCAAAGTAAGTACTAATGAACTAGACACTATGCCTAGGTCCTCAGCGATGTCTGCTAAGTCCATGTCATATACAAACCTCAGTGTGAGTATATCGACGTATACTGGCTCAAGCCCCGTTGCTTCCATCTTCTCTCTGAACTTATACTCATAATGACGGTTAGACACGTTATCTGGAATTACATACCCAGCGCCTGATTCGTAGTAAGCTTTCTCAATATCCATATCTACGTACCTCTGTGTTGACTCATACTGGGGCTGTTTCTTAGACTCACCTACCAGCTTCTCAAGGTGAGGGCAGGGAGTTCTACCGGGCTTACACCCCTCAGGACAAGCCCAGGTCTCGGTAGGCTTCTTCTTTAAGACCGTCGACGCCTTTGTCTTGGAGCGTTTGATTGTAGTCCGTTTCTTTTGCGACAAGGTGCGTTCTCTTTCCATGCTTTAACAGCTGTTCTTTAAGTTTT
>JAYVXX010000178.1:0-9441 GCA_043784805.1 Minisyncoccota bacterium
GTTAATGCAGGTGGGGCATACTTAAACAACATGGGCGGAAAACGAATTAATAATAAATTAGAGTTTGAATCACAACATAAATTCTCGATTGCCTTTGAAAACTCATCACGGAGTGGGTATGTCACAGAAAAAATAGTTGGGTCACTTGTTGCTAAGACAATACCAATCTACTGGGGAAATCCACGTATTGCGAAAGAATTCAATACAAAGAGATTCATTAACTGTCATGATTACGAATCATTTGAGCATGTCTTAGAAAAAGTAAAAGAACTTGATACGAATAATGCTGCATACATAGAGATGATGAACGAACCTTTTGCGGCACCTGGCTATGATTTTAAAAAAGTTAAGGATGGATTTGATATCTTTGTTAGAAATATCATAGATCAACCACTGGAGAATGCAAAGAGAGCGACAATTAATCCCGTCCAAGCAATACAAGTAAAGAAAAATGCAGCTCTTATTTCTTTGGCAACTCAAAGACAATCATTCCTCCTTAAGATTGCTTCCATACTCTACAAGCCATTTAAAAAAATACGTGTCTTAGAAAAAGCTAAACAGGCATACTTCTCCATTAAAAGGTCCTAACTTACCCTAAGAATATTTTATAGCCAATCCACTTTTTAAGAATTTTTCGTATTTGAAGATCATATACTGATAGCGTGTAGGAGATAGCTAGAAGGGCAACAGCCATCGTTATTGAAAATATATGAACCTTCCCATAGTGAAACCCCTGACCTTTGATAACTGTCTCTGCTATTTTTGAATGAAGAAGATAGAAAGGGTATGTTATACCACCAAGCACAAGTGCTACCTGTTTGAATATTCTCCCTTGAGAAAAGTGACAAAGCGAAAGATAGGCTGCGACAGGAATAATGACAAAACAGCTCTCAAGAATGGGTAGTTCTAAAGGAGTGAACACCCCTGTCGTGTTGGTAATCGCCTCCGGGCCTCCTAAAATTTTTTGACTTACAATAATAGGCATAAGGGACGACCCCAGAAGCGTCCCTATATACAAGAGCCTCACTAAGAGCACGCTTGTGCTCCACTTCTCAACAAGAAGCGCCATGACTCCTCCAAAAACGAAAAAGGCAGTAAGGCGTACAGCGAGAAGCTTAGCGATAATAGTATGCTCAAGATTGAACAAAAAACTCAAGAAAGCCACTGTCAGCCAAAGAGTGTAAAACCACATCAATCTTTCAGTTGAGAAGATCCATACGAAGATCCCTATATAGAAATAGAATAAGAGCTCAAAGGTAAGTGTCCAGTAGGATCCATCAACCATAGAGGCGATCTTACCGTCATTCACAAGGAACATGCTGATGAGGTAGTTCTTAAGTGGAAGATTGACTCCATAGTATACAGTGACAAGATACGTAATGGTACAGCAGACCCAAAAGAGTGGGAAGAGACGGAGAAAGCGACTGACAACATAATCCTTCAATCCCTTCTTGAGAGAAAAGTGGATGACGAAGCCGCTGATGATGAAGAAGAGGTAGACGCCAAGCCTTCCATACGGAAAAGAAAAAAGATGGTACCCCATCACAGTCGCCGCAGAAAAGAATCGCAAAAGATCAAGAACGGCAAAGTACATATATTTACAGGTTCATTATTTTCTTTTTCACAATCTTCCGGATATCCAAATCATACATGGCCAATATCTGCGAGAGAGAGAGCATCAAAACAACCACAAGCGATGAGAAAAGGCCAACCTTCCCGTAGTGAAAGCCTTGACCATTAATGATAGTCTCCCCCATCTTCCAGTGAAGGAGATAAATTGGGTAGGTAACCCCACCGAGCAAGAGACTCACTTCCGTAAATCGTTTCGTATTGGCAAATCGAAAACGTGACAAATACACAATGAGTGGCACGAGCACAAAGAATGTAAGCAGTACTTTTAACTCATCAGGCTCGAAGCTCCCTGTGAAGTTAGAGATAGTATCTTTCTGTTCTCGAAGTTTCTCACTAACGTAGATTGGTAAGAGTGCTGCAGAAAAAAGTAATGTTCCATACAAAAACTTCATTCGAAGTGCTACAGTTTCATAATTTTCTACAATAAGTGCCAGTACCCCACCAAACACGAAATATGGCACGAAACGCACGCATAATAACTTCGCTATGATATTCTGATCAACACCGAAGAAGAAGCAAGAGACTGAGGTGATAGTCCACAAGAGGTAAAACCATATGAGTCGCTCTGTCGAAAATATCCACACAAACACCCCTATATAGAAATAGAAAAGGAGCTCAAAGGTAAGCGTCCAATACGAGCCGTCAACCATCGAGGCGATCTTGCCGTCGTTAATGAGAAGCATGCTAATGAGATAGTTCTTGATAGGGAGATTAACTCCGTAGAACACTGTTACCAAATACGTGATAGTACAGCAGACCCAAAAGAGTGGGAAGAGACGGAGAAAGCGACTGACAACATAATCCTTCAATCCCTTCTTTAAACTGAAGTGAATAACGAAACCACTGATGATGAAGAAGAGGTAGACGCCTAATTTGCCATAATGAAACACGAACGTATGGTGGAAAAGCACCCCAATTGCTGAGAAAAACCGCAACAAGTCCAGGAGGGCAAAATACATAGAAGTTGCCCTAGTATAGCATATATATCTCTAGTCGAAAAACAGAAAACCCCTTATGGTATAAGGATAAAGCATCAATTGAGGAGAATCCTCAGGAGTCCATTATTTTAGATTTTAGAATCTTTCTTATGTGGAGGTCAAGAATGTACAAAATATATGAAATGAGCATAAGGACTCCAATAACTAGAAATGAAAAGTAATGCACTCTCCCGTACACGAACCCATCACCACTAATAACCGTCTCCCCTATTTTCCTATGAAGCAAGTATGGCGGGCAGGTAATGCCGCCTAGAACAAAAAAGCTCGGTCAACTTCTTTGTATTCGCAAATGGAAAGTGTGAAAGCTATACAACGAGTGGGACAATAAAAAAAAGAAAGTACAACCAGGAGATCGATGGAACTAAAACCAAGGACGAGGGTGTTAATCGCGACTGGTAGCAATGCGGCAGAGATGGGGAGGCTGCTATACAGCAATTTCGTCTTTAAAGCACTCAAAGCAAAGCTTTCTACAATAAGCGCTAATACACCCCCGAAAATAAAATAAGGGGCGTAGCGTGCACCAAGCATGGTCATCACCTGTTCGTTAAAGCCGTCGACTGGAACAAAAAACAGAGATAGAAACCCACAGCCACCCAAAGTAAAACCATACGATATTCCTTGTTGAAAATAAATACACAAATATACCTACAAAAAAGTAAAACAACCGCTCAAAAGTAAGTGTCCAGTATGGACCATCAACTATGGTCCCTACGTTTCCGTCGTTCACAATGAGCATGCTGGTGAGATAATTCTTGAGTGGAAGATTAACTTCATAAAATACGGTCACCAGATACGTGATAGTACAGTAGACCCAGGAATATAGCTTGGGCCGACAAAAGGCCATGGCCTCCTATTTTATTAGGATTCATTCATGAGGTATTTTAGCGCAAAATAGTGTATAGTAGATTAACTAGACTTACTCTATGAAGAAAGCGCTTATCACCGGAATCACTGGACAAGATGGATCATATTTAGCACGTTTTCTCCTTGAAAAGGGGTACGAAGTCCATGGCATCAAACGAAGAAGTTCACTCTTTAACACGGCACGAATTGATGATATCTATGAAGACCTTCATGCACACCCGAAGTTTATTCTCCATTTTGGAGACCTCTCTGACGGCACAAACCTTGTACGACTTGTGCAGACGATTCGACCTGATGAAATATATAATCTTGGCGCACAATCCCATGTAAAAGTTTCTTTTGAAATCCCTGAATACACTGCTGACGTGGATGCCCTTGGAGTCGTACGACTTCTTGAAGCAATTCGTATCGCAGGACTTACAACTACTACTCGTTTTTATCAAGCTTCATCGTCTGAGATGTTTGGAAAGGTACTTGAGACACCGCAAACAGAAACGACACCCTTTAACCCACGTAGTCCCTACGGTGTAGCAAAAGTATTCGGTTTCCATATTACAAAGAATTACCGAGACAGCTACAACATGTTTGCATGTAATGGTATTTTATTTAATCACGAAAGCCCAATGCGTGGGGAAACATTCGTGACTCGAAAAATAACTCGAGCGGTGTCTCGTATTAGTGTTGGACTAGAAGAGATACTCTACTTAGGAAACTTAGATGCTAAGCGTGACTGGGGGCATGCGCGTGACTATGTAGAAGCTATGTGGCACATCCTACAGCACACCAAACCAGATGACTTTGTTATCGCCACCGGTGAGCAGTACAGTGTACGAACATTTGTGGAATGGGCGTTTGCTTACACTGGTATCACTCTTGTATGGGAAGGGGAAGGTGTGGCAGAAGTCGGCAAAGACGTAAAAACAAATAAAATATGTGTTCGAGTGGATCAAAATTATTACCGGCCAGCTGAGGTCGAAACACTTCTTGGGGATGCTTCGAAAGCGAGGCGTGAGTTGGGGTGGACCCCTAAAGTTACTACGCAAGAACTTTTGGAAGAGATGATGGCAGAGGATATTACAATTGCAGAACGAGAAAAATATTTGCTTCATGCTGGTTTTAAAGCATAGTCTACAGATGTATGAAAAAAGATTCTCTCATTTTTGTATCAGGACACAGAGGCATGGTTGGGAGTGCAATTCTACGAGTTTTACAAAAGCAAGGATACACTAATATTCTTGTAAAAACTCGCCAAGAACTTGATTTACTCAACCAAAGAGATGTCCTCACATTTTTTAAGGAACACAAACCAGAATATGTTTTTTTGTCTGCGGCCAAAGTTGGAGGAATCATGGGTAATGTAACGAGACCCGGAGAGTTCATTTACGAAAATATTGCAATCCAAACGAATGTCATCCATTCATCATATCTTGCCGGCGTCACCAAACTTCTCTTTCTTGGATCATCATGCATTTATCCAAAGTTTGCTCATCAGCCAATCACGGAAAGTGATTTGCTCACAGGAATGCTTGAACCAACTAATGAGTATTATGCGATCGCCAAAATTGCAGGTATAAAAATGTGTGAAGCATACCGTAAACAGTATGGATGCAATTTTATTTCTGGAATGCCAACTAACCTCTATGGACCAGGCGATAATTACCACTTGGAGAACTCTCACGTTATTCCTGCAATGATTCGAAAGTTTCACGAAGCAAAGGAGTCTCACGCACCGTCTGTATCCATTTGGGGAACAGGCCTACCAATGCGAGAGTTTCTATATGTTGATGACTTGGCAGATGCGGCAGTATTTTTGATGGAACATTATAACGACGAGAAACATATCAACATTGGAACAGAAGAAGAAGTCACAATTGCGGATCTTGCCGACACCATTAAAAAAATAGTTAACTATGAGGGAGTTATCGTGTCTGATACCTCAAAACCGGACGGCACCCCCCGAAAGCTTCTTGATGTGACTCGATTGCATGCTATGAATTGGAAACATTCTACCACCCTTCTGGAAGGTTTACGTCTAACGTATACTAGCTTTCTAGACGAAGTATCATCTAGGAAGCTACGCACATAGGAACTACTTATGAACACATCTATCTACCCTGTCATTTTAGCCGGAGGATCTGGCACACGACTCTGGCCACGGTCACGTGAAAAATATCCGAAGCAATTCATCCCTCTCATTGATGGAAGAAGCCTCTTTCAAGAGACATGCCTGCGGTTTTCTGATACATCACGCTTCCCCTTTCTCACCATCATCACCCACGAAGAGCATCGATTCCTTGTTCGCGATCAACTAAGAGATATTGGCATCACGAACGCCCCTATCATCACCGAACCGATGGCCAAGAATACTGCAGCAGCATGCCTCTCTGGAGCATATTTCTTACAAAGAATTGTTGGGGACGTTCCTACACTATTCGTGCCAGCCGACCATGTCATTGCCGACCCAGAGAACCTCATCGATGCAGTTAAGAACGCTCTTCCTTTTGTTATCGAGGGATCAATTGCTATCTTTGGCATCGCGCCCACTTCTCCTCATACAGGATATGGATACATCAAAGGAGAAAAGTCACTCGGGAAAGGTGTGCTCCTACCATCATTGTTCATAGAAAAACCGGATAAGGAAAATGCAGAGAAGCTCATCTTAGAAGGAGCTTTCTGGAATTCTGGTATTTACTTTTGCAAACCAAGCACTCTTGCCCAGGAGGCGACGCTTTACATGAAAGAGCTTCATGCTATCCTTCATGCTTTCTTTTCAAAAACGAAAGGAGATACCCCTCACGGCTTTTTCATGATCAGTAAAGATGTTTACGACTCGATTGAATCCATTTCGATTGATAAGGGTATCGCCGAACACACAAGTAAACTCATTTTGGCTGATACGAAGATACAGTGGAGTGATCTTGGGTCATGGTCTTCTCTCTATGAACATTTTGATAAGAATGAGGATGGGAACGTGCTTAAAGGAGATGTCGTCGTATCAGGGACCAAAAATTCTTATATAGAAAGTGATGGCAGGCTGGTAACTGTTATTGGACTCGAAAATATTGGAGTTGTGGAGACAGGAGATGCTGTTATGGTCTTTCCGCTTGGTGAAAGTGAGTCCATAAAGAAAATGGTAGCGACCCTTTCAAGCGGCAGCCGAAGAGAGATAACGACACATTTAACGACACACCGCCCATGGGGAAAGTACACTATCTTGGGTGATGATTCTCACTTCCAATCAAAGAAGATAACCGTACTCCCTGGAGCAGGCTTAAGTCTCCAGCGACACAAGTACAGAGCAGAACATTGGATAGTGATACAAGGCACAGCCACGGTCACTAATGCAGACAATATTTTTGAATTGAAAGAAAATGAATCGACATTCATTCCAATGGGCACAATCCATAGACTGGAGAACAGGCATTCGAAAGTTCTCTCTATCGTCGAAATACAGACTGGCACATACTTCGGCGAAGATGATATTGAACGTCTCAAAGATACCTACGGTCGTAATTAATTTACTTTGAGAAAATAGACTTAATGAACGCGACGAGGCGCGTATCTCTCCCTGCTTTTCTTTGGAAAATTGATGTTGATGAACCTTTATTAGGGAGGCTAAGAGTGGTTGTGCTCGTCACCCAGACCTGTGCAGGCTTCTTATATGTTGCTCCCCTCGAGACTCCAATACTCTTTGTATCCTGCACAACCTGCTGTAAAGTAGAAGTTGGAAGTGTATCTATTTTTCCACTATTAGTGAGATTCTCTTCTTGATGCACACGGAGGAGCTCATCTAAGTTTGGAAAAAGAATTTTAATGAGTGTGGTTGATGAAACTGTGGTACTTCCAAAACCCATAGACAATCCAGAGATTCTGGTGGAACCCACTCCGAGAAGCGTATTCTTTGGGAAAGAAAAGAGCGCGCCATCGATTGATAATTTCCAGAGCGAGACATCCAAGTCATAGGTATTCGGATTGGTTATCGTAATATAGGGACCATACTTACCTACCTCTATTTTTGACATTGATAAATCAGGAACAAGGACCCTCACCATCATCCTCCCTACTCCTGCCACAAGCCCATTAGTCCCTTCGACTTGTGTGATATACCTTCCCGGATAGAGATAGCGATATTCTGTCGAGCTCCCCGTGCCTTGTCCTCCATCACCAAAGGCCCACAGATACCTCATCGCATCTATTGACTTCCCGCTCATAGTGAGTGCAGAGACAGAAAATGTAGAAGGTGCTCCAGCGACAACCATTTTCTCAGATGGGAGATAGAGTATGATATCAGCAGATGGTGGTGACATCTGAGGAATGGTTACTTGGTTACTTATGGTAGTAGAAGTGCTCGTTGTTGTATCACTTGATGCTACCCCTGACTGATTTTCCTTTCCTGGCGTAGGAGTGCCCAGAGCAAATGCGCCGTGCAATAACGAATAGGTGTACCCTTCTTTTGCAGCGGTGTAGGATACAATACTATCTACCACAGCCCCTCCTAAACGTATATCAAGAGAAGTGACTCCAGTATTTACGAGACTGATGGCACTTTTCAAAAGCACCCCATCGTAACTTCCATAGTCTTGAAGGAATCGCGTCGCACCTGAAACTGTTGAGCCAATTACTGCATACCCGTGTGCAGGAATACTTACTCCTCCGGAAACTGGAGTTGTGATAAGTGGAATACCACCCTTAACTGAAATAGTCAAAGATGAGACATCGACGGTTTCAGTCGCATCATTATACAATTCAATCCACTCCCGTCCACCGTCATCTCCTGTTGGGTTAGACATCACTTCGTTTATGAGAAGCGCATGTGTCACACCAAAACAACTTAAAGAAACAAGGAGAGTGGAGAGAATTTTACTACGCATAGCTATTCTTCAATCAACTTCCGAAGTACTTCTTCCGATACTTCTTGACGCTTCTTTTCCTCATCCGCCTGATGCTCATTCATGGCTTTGGCAAGAGCGTCTTTCAGGGATACTGCTGGCTTGTCGTCAAACACCGGGGCAGATATTTTTTGGAGGGGACTTTCTGGTCCTTTCGCCTCTGGCTTTTTCATGGTTCTTTCATTAGCATAATCTCTTCCATCAGAAGAAACCTGTCGTGGCGTTTCTGGAGGCTTATGAAATGCCTCTTCGATAGTCCTGCTCGCCGCATAGTTATCCTTTTTCTCTTCAACGGCTAGAGTTCTCTTAGGATCATATCTTCGTGGGGGAAGTGGTGTTTGATCTGTTATTTTTCTCACTGAAAGCCTCCTCTCCCCTCTCGCTTCTTGATAAGAGTCTTGCCTAGATTCTGACCTCCTGTCTCCGTATGGCTGCTGATAGGGTGGCTTAGGAAGATCTCTCCTTTCTGGAACAGTCTCTTTTCTTACTGTGCCACTATCTGTTATCTGTTGTCTCACATCTGTCTTCTTTTCTTCCCTCTTTGGAGGAGCATAGAATGCGGCCACTTCTTCCTCAACGACAAATCGTGGCTTGCCATAGGTAGCTCGAGTGTGGGCAATCACCGCATCAGAGTATGAGTGTGCCGGCTGTTGTATCGGACTAAGCGTGCGTGCTGAGAAAGGATTTGAGCCGACACCGTCTATCATAAGACGAAGATATATCTGTTGAGCTGAAAGGTTGACGATGTCGTCCAGAATAAAGTATGGTGCGAACTCCTTCTCGAAAATCTCAGCGTCAGTTGCTCCAACACGAAAGACAATCATGGTCCCCACATTCCCAAATACCGCTGCCTTTACTTCATCCTCCATCTGCTCGATATACTGATGCGCTACTGTGAGAGCTAGATTGTACTTGCGTGCTTCAGAGAGAATCGAAGCGAATGACTCATTCGCAAAGTTTTGAAACTCATCCACATAGAAATAAAACGGTGGAAGCTTCTCAAGCTCATATGCTCCGACATCCGCTCGTGACATCGCAGCAAGATATATCTTAGTAAT
>JAYVXX010000179.1:0-2884 GCA_043784805.1 Minisyncoccota bacterium
CCGTGCCAGATGACTCAACAGGCACATCAATCACAAGCTCTTCATATGGCTCCTCCTTCACACCATCCTTCTCGTGGAAGATAACCTGTGGCTGTGACACTTGAAGTTCATACCCTTCACGACGCATGGTCTCTAAGAGTACACCAATGTGCAGTTCTCCACGACCATACACGAGATATTTATCAGTATCAAAGTCCACTCGAAGACCAACATTAATCTCAAGTTCTTTCTCAAGACGATCACGGATCTGACGACCAGTGACGAACTTCCCTTCCTTGCCTGCAAATGGAGAGTCGTTAACAAGGAAATTAAGTGCAATAGTCGGCTCATCGATATGAATAGCGTCCATTGGTGCTTGGTCAGGATTTTTTAGGAATGTTTCACCGATGAAAATGTCTGGAAATCCAGCAATCATAGCTATATCTCCGGCTTCGGCAGTAGCCGCGTCCACTCGTGCGATACCATTGAAGGTGTAGATCTTAGTGATCTTACCTTTTCGTGTCTCACCAGTTGCTTTCTTCACAGTGATTTCCTCACCTACTTTTGCGACTCCATCATAGATACGCGCAACAGCGATACGTCCAAGGAAATTATCATATGCAAGATTAAAGACCTGCGCCTTAAATGGATTTGTGATATCACCAGTTGCCTTTGGAACTTTCTCTAAAATTGTATCAAGAAGTGGAGTGAGATCTTTCCTCTCATCATCCATAGACTTCATAGCAACACCTTGGCGACCAATAGCGTACACTGTCGTAAAATCAAGCTGTTCGTCCGTTGCACCAAGCTCAAGGAAAAGCTCAAACACTTCATCATGCACTCGATGAGCATCAGCTGCTGGCTTGTCTATCTTGTTGATGACAACGATTGGCTTAAGACCAAGCTCAAGAGACTTCTTCAAGACGAAACGTGTCTGAGGCATAGGACCTTCCTGAGCATCCACAACAAGAAGTACACAGTCAATTGCTCGAAGCACTCGCTCAACTTCAGAACCGAAGTCCGCGTGACCTGGGGTGTCTAGGATATTGATCTTCACCCCCTTGTATGGCACAGAAGTGTTCTTCGCAGTAATGGTGATACCACGTTCCTTTTCCATTGGATTGGAGTCCATAGTCTGACCTTCAACACCAACACCACACTGCTTCATGAGTGCGTCGGTGAGCGTAGTCTTGCCATGGTCAACGTGAGCGATGATGGCGATGTTGCGAATTTCTTGTTGCATGGGGATAGTGGCTAGTTGTTAGTGACTAGTGGTTAGTAATGCAGCACACAAATGCGATACTAATACTCTAGAAAAATACGAAGCGGACAAGCCGCTTAAGTGATAGGTATAATAACACAGATTTATGAAAAAAGCTAGTACTTTACGCCTTACAAATTACTTCGTATACTGAAAGTCCGCTGGGTTCTTGTGTTGGAAGGGGTGACGTCACGGTCATCTGCATAACAGGATAGGGATGCGGTACCAAGCATCCTAAAAACTGCCAACATTCGAAGTCGGTGGACCACATCTCCCAAGGGGCCTTCACCAAGGCCATTCCGAGCACCACCCGTGTGCTCGTTTTTTATTTCCCTATCACCTCCTTCAGAAACGCCTTCTGGCTTGGGGCGCGTCCGAGGAGGTTGCAAAACCCAATCACCCTTTAATATAAATCTCATGCTTAACTATCTATATACCAATAAGATTAAAATACAACACCCCAACCCAAACAATAAAAATAATCATTCCAATTATGAAAAGGCGCCCAACCGCATCAAAAATTTCTTTTTTCTTATCCCTAAAGTTACTTGCGCCTAATACAACCGTAATGATTAAGAAGCTAAACGAAAGAATGCCCAAGAACTGATCCAAGATTACCGTACCTGGAAGAAAGTTAGTAAGTAGCTTAACCGAAAGAGGTGTATTAATTATAATAATTAAAAAAATATTAGCTAAAATGAAAATCGCGGTAATATGTTTATCAAAATAATTTTCTTTAACAACATCAACTAGTAACGCCTCTGTGGGAGTCACTGTGTGATGACTATTATTAAGCTCATTTTGCAAAGATTTATCAATTTGAGCTTCATTATTTGTTGGTTCCATCATAAACAGTATACAACATTCTAAAATACAATTACTTACCAATCACCTCTTTCAAAAACGCCTTCTGGCTTGGGGCACGGCCGAGGAAGTTTTTGACGAGCTTCATCTCATCTTCACTTGACCCCTTCTCGAGTACCTCACGACGCCACTTCATGCCTACTTCGCTATTAGTCATCACATTCTTATTCCCTTTGGTCTTGAAAGATTCGAACGCATCACACGCATAGACGAGTGCCCAGAGATATGAATAGTATCCCGCATCGTAACCGACAAGATGCCCAAATCCTGCTGGAAAGAGAGTCTCCTTTTCTGGGAGCACGATATTAAAATAGAACTTATTCATCTTCCTGTATGCCGCTCGTGCATCCTTCACTTTCCCAGTATGAAGATCAAGATCAAGCTTGCCCTGTACTAGCTGTCGTGTGTAGAAGTATGCATTCTGAAATGTTTTTCCTTTAATGATTCGATCAATCATAGCTTCCGGCATAGGTTTCCCTGTCTCATAATGTCTGGATAACTTTTTCATCACTTCCTTATCCCATACCCAGTTCTCCATAATCTGTGATGGCGTCTCGACGAAATCCCAGGCGACATTTGCTCCTGCTTGTGACTCTAGTCGTGCTCGAGATAGTGTCATGTGGAGGCAATGACCGAATTCGTGGAAGAGTGTTTCAACTTCACCAACAGAGAGGAGTGATGGCACCTTCTTAGTTGGTGTCGGAAAATTACACACCATAGAAGATAGTGGCGCTACAGACCCTTCTGTTTTAAATCCTATTTCATGGGGCACAATAACGT